>DASTEB010000564.1:0-7293 GCA_035710025.1 Chloroflexia bacterium | reverse complement strand
ATCCACCTCAGCCAGATCGACTTCTGCGTCGAGGTTGATTACCCCTTGCCGGAGCTGCCGCAAAGCACGCCGACCGACCTGTACAACCAGATCGGCGCCCACGTCGCAGAGCTGATCAACGATGGTGACACGCTCCAACTGGGCATCGGCGCCATTCCCGACGCCGTGCTCACGTATCTCAAGTCCAAAAAAGACCTCGGCATCCACACGGAGATGTTCTCGGACGGGATAATCGAGCTTGTGGACGAAGGCGTTATCAACGGTCGGCGCAAGTCATTTATGCCCGGCAAGATCGTGGTGGCCTTCTGCCTGGGAACGCGACGCCTCTTCGAGTTCGTGCACGACAATCCTATTGTCGAGCTTCGCCCGGTGGACTTCACCAACGACCCTTTCAACATTGCGCGCAACGACAATATGGTGGCGATAAACTCGGCCCTGCAGGTGGACCTCACGGGCCAGGTATGCGCCGACTCGATCGGCTGCAAGTTCTACAGCGGTGTCGGCGGCCAGGTTGACTTCATGCGAGGTGCGGCTCGCTCGAAGGGCGGTAAGCCCATTATTGCGCTTCCCTCCACCGCGCTCGGCGGTACTGTCTCGCGCATTGTGCCGGTCCTCGACCTGGGCGCGGGCGTAACGACCAGCCGCAATGATGTTCACTACGTCGTGACCGAGTACGGCATCGCCGACCTCTACGGCAAGAGCGTGCAGAAGCGGGCCGAAGCGCTCATCAATATCGCGCACCCCGACTTCCGCGACGAGTTGCGCCGCCGAGCGCACGACCGCTGCATAGGCTAGTCGCGCACGATCGCTGGACTTCGCGAAAAGGATAGGGCCTGGCGAATACGCCAGGCCCTTCTACCATCCACGCCTATCAAGATACCAGGAGCACGTCAGCCTAGAGCGTGCATGACTTCCTCTGCCAGCATATGTAGTGCTTCGACGTTGGTCATGTCATTGCGCAGGTAAACCACGAAGTACTCCACTCCCGCTTCCTGCATTCTGCCGAACAGATCCACCAGTTCGGTGGGCGTGCCCACAAACGTCTCGATACGGTACTCCTCAAGCGAAATGCCGCGACGACGGGCGGCCGTTGCGCGCTCGGCTATCTCGCCCGCGCCGATCAGGTGTACGAACACGTGCGCCGACTTGATGATGCTGCCGTAATCGCGCCCGACAGCGTCGCAGTGGCGTCGCAGGACGCTGAACTTGTGACGGTAGACTTCCGGGTCGAGCCCTTCAATGTTGCAAGCATCGGCGTAGCGCGCCACAAGCTTCAGCGTGACCTTCTCGCCGCCGCCGGCAAGCCAGATGGGTATGTGCGGTGTCTGCACGCCCTTTGGCTCATTGATGGCTCCTGCGACGCGGTAGTAATCTCCCGAAAAAGTGGCGTACGGCTCGGTCCACATAGCGCGGATCATTTGAACTGCTTCGCCCAGCATTCGCAGCCGCGTCGGAGCGTCAGGGAAATCGTACCCGTACGCCTCGAACTCCTCTCGATACCACCCTGCGCCGATTCCGAAGTCGAGCCGTCCCCCGCTGAGGGCGTCAACTGTCGAGGCCATCTTCGCAAGCAATGCCGGGTTGCGGTACAGGTTGCAGGTGACCATCTGCCCGATGCGTATTCGGGTGGTCTCACGCGCCAGCGCCGCAGTCGACATCCAGCACTCCAGGGTCGGCTCCAGCTCCTGCGTGGGTACCGTGTGGAAGTGGTCGTACAGCCAGATGGAGTCGAACCCAAGCCGCTCAGCTTCGCGGCCGAACCTGATCATCGTTTCGGCCTGCTCGGCCGGGTCCTCTACCGTACTCAGGTCTAGCCGCCAACCCTGTGGAACTAATACTCCGAATCTTGGACCCATACCGGTTTACCTCTCAAGCGTAATTGCTGCCTGAGAGCATTATCACACGGGGCCAGCGACCTGTTCAAGCTGTTCCAAGCGGCATCGATTCGCCCGCAAGCCGGGGCATCAGTAGCCTGTGAGCCTGTCGATCATACCGCGCTCCTTGGCCTGGTTCTCCACCCACTGGTAGAAGAGCACGCTTATGACGGCTGCGGCGCCCGCGCTTACGGCAAGTATCGCAAGGAGCTGCCAGTTGTCGAGTGACGCGAGCATGGGGCTGATCGGGCGCTCGGTAGTGCCTGCTTCGGCTCCCGGCGCGGGATATGTCAGTATGCCGCCGTGGATAGCGCGCCTCATGCCTTCGAGCCAGTAGGTCACAGGCACGCCCATGCTGATCTCGCGAATGACCGGCGGAAGTATGTCGACGGGAAAGTAGGCGCCGCTGAACAGGAGCAGCGAGCCTGCGGTGACCTCGCCTATGGACCCGCCGTGGCGCGCGATCACGAGGGCCACGCCCGCCAGCACGATACCCAGCCCCAGTAGGATCACCATACCCAGCGGGAAGTACAGCGCGAGCCAGCCCCACTGAACATTTCCCAGTTCGATCTGAAGCCCAAGGAATAACACGCCCACCGTAAGCAGCACCGAGGCCGTGAGGAGGCCCAGGCAAATTCGCGCCACGGCACGCCCGATCAGGTACGCGAACTTGCGCGCGGGCGACGTGTATACGTATTTGAGCATCTTGTAATTCTCGCGGTCCTCGAGGATCGTCCACGCCAGTCCGGACATTGTTTCGATTACCAGCACAAAAAACGCATTGCTCAAGTAGAGGTAGGTGAAGAAGTCACCGCGCTGCCCGCCGGCGATGACTGTATACATCACCACTAGGATTAGAGCCGCCGCGAGCGGGCGAACCACCGCGAAACTCAGGAACACCAGAGGATCGGCCCAGTTGCTCTCAACCTGCCAGCCCAGGCGGGCGGCTACTTTGAATGTACGCCAGTTTTCGGTCCACGCGCTCTCGCGTGGCGCAGCGCCGGCCCCTTCGGTTACTGCATTCAGCACAGAGATCGCTCCTTAGTTCCTACTGCCAGCGCAGGCTCAACCGCGCCTCAACCTTCGCCAGCCACTCCATTCGCCTCAGCATCAGATATGCGGCGGTGACGAATACAACGCCCATGCCGACCAGTATCACAAGCTCGGTCGCAGGCGGAAGCACGCCAACGATCTGCCCCGGGAACAGCAGCTGGCGCAGCGCGTCCAGGCCAAAGCTGACCGGGATAACCGCCGACACGAGCGTGACCGCGGGCATCGCCGTAAACAGCCGATTCAGCGGGAACTGCATACCGGAGAGGAAGAACACCGATTCCTGCAGCGCAAGCGACACCTGCCAGGCTTCGCGCCCCCACATCAGGAATACCGAGCTAAGCAGCATGCCAAGGCCGTACAGGGCAATCATCGTCACCACGAACACGAGCAGTGCGAAGCCCCACTGGCTGAAATCGAACTGCACGTTGAACATGAGCGTGCCAACGATGGCTATAGTCGCTGCCCGCAGAGTGCTCATATACAGCCCGCCCACGCCCATCCCAAGAAGAATAGCCATCATCGACACCGGCGACATGATGTAGATCTCCAACAGCCCTGCCTGCTTGTCCCAGTACAGCTGAGAGGCCATCATCCACAGCACGTTGAGCCAGTAGGTGGCCATCGCCCCGCCAACCACGACGAAGCCGACGAACGCCTCGGGCGCGCCCAGTGCTCGGTAGAGAAAGACAAACGCTGTCACGTTGATCAGGGGTATGAGAATATCGAAGAAGAGCCAGCTCAGCTCGCGCTGAGCGCCGAGCACGCGCGGGTAGCCGCGCGCAAATGCTCCGCGAAGGAAAAGCTCCAGACCAACGCTCTTTCTCAAGGGGCCGGTGTTGCGGTCGCTTATCACTCCGTTGCCTCCGACTCGGTTTCCGTAAGCCCGCGGCCTACCAGCTTGACGAACACGTCCTCCAGCGTCGGCTCGTGCTTGGTGAGCGATAGGATACCGGCGTCATGGGCCGCTAGCGTACTCACTACAGAGCCGATGACCGGCTCGTCCTCAAGAATGAACCTGAGGGTGTGATTGCTTCCCGACTCGTCGGGCGTGGCTGTGAGGCCGACCACACCGGGCAGGCTGTGCAGCGCCCTCAGGGCTTTGTCGGTGACGTCAGAGGCGCTAATCTCGAAAGCAGGCTGCTTCTGCAGCATCCGCTTCAAGTTTGCGGGCGTGTCGCACGCCAGCACCTTGCCGTGATCGATGATGGCGATGCGATCACACAACTCGTCCGCCTCGGCCATGTAGTGCGTGGTGAGCAGCAGCGTGCGGTCGGGGTTCTCCTGCAGCCAATCGCGGGTGAACTGCCGGACTATGCGCGCCGCGTGTACGTCGAGTCCGAGCGTCGGCTCGTCCAGGAACATGACTTTGGGGTCCGTCACGAAGCCGCGGCAGAAGTTCATACGCTGGCGCTGTCCCGTGCTCAACGAGCTCACCAGGGCATTCTTCTTGTCCTCCAGCTCCACGATTGCCAGCAGCTCATCGATGCGCCGGTATGCGTCCTTCCAGCTTACGCCGTAGAACTGGCTGAACATCCACAAGTTCTCGCGTACCGTGAGCACGCCGTATCCGCTCGTTTCGCCGCCCGACACCATATTGATGCGCCGCCGCACCTCATTTGCCTGGCGCACTACGTCAAGTCCATCCACGAAGGCCGCCCCGCTCGTGGGGGCGAGCAACGTCGTAAGGACTTTGATCAGCGTGGTTTTGCCGGCGCCGTTCGGCCCGAGCAGTCCAAAGAGCTCGCCCCTCTGCACTTCGAGGTCGACGTTATCAAGGGCGAGCAGTGTCTTTGACGGCGGCTTCTCGCCGCGTTTCTTCTTCTCGCCACGCACCTTGTACACCCGCGTCAGGTTCTGAACCTGAATTGCAGGCTGGCGAACACCGTTCCGGCCCGGCAACGCAGGCTTCGCGAATGGCACAGTGACATCCCCACTGTCCAACGGCGTGGCGCTTTCGGTGCGCTCGTTACGTATGTCCAAAGTCATGTCTCCTCCAGGTTCGGGGCCGGCCGCAGGCACACTACGACCTTGGAACGCAGAATGCTGAATGCTCCACAGTGCCAACTACTTAGGCAGGCGGAAGGGGTCCGATGAAGCATAGCACAATCAGGACCCCACAGGCTTCAGGCTCGACGCCCATTTCGAATCGGTCTATGGAAGGATTTGCCTATTGCCAAGCGACGGCTTACCCGGTATATTGTTGGCACCGGCGGGCCGCCTGGCTACTGCAGAGGTATCACCCATGATGGCGCTGTATTTCATTCTTGCAATTGTGGTCTCGTATCTGATCGGCGCACTTCCTATCGGGGCGATGGTTGCCGCCAGCCGCAAGATCGACATCGCGAAGCACGGCAGCGGCAAAATGGGGAGCACGAACGTTCTTCGCACGGTCGGCAGGCGCGCGGCCGCGCTTGTGCTGCTCGGGGACGTGGCGAAAGGCGCAGTCGCGGTCTTGCTGGTCAGGCTGCTGGCCCCGCTGTTCATCTCGGGCGACGGCCGCTTTGAGGTAGTGGGCTTCTCAATGTCGCTGCTTACGATAGCCAGCCTTCTCGCCAGCGCGGGGGCCGTACTGGGCCACGTGATGTCGCTCTACCTCAGGATCGTGTACGGGCAGTGGCACGGCGGCCGCGGAGTCGCAACTGCTCTCGGCGCGCTCCTTGTGGTGAATCCCGTGGTTGTGCTCGTTGCCGTGGGCGTGGGTGTGCCGGTTATCGTGGTTTCTCGCTACGTGTCGCTGGGCTCGATCCTCGGCGCGCTGGCAGGCTCCCTCGCAGTAATTCTGCTCGTGGCATTCGGCCAGATGGACGTGCTGTCGCTGCTGTTCGTGGTGATCGGGATGTTCGTCGTGATCGCACACCGCGACAATATCCAGCGGTTGCTCAATGGCACCGAACGGAAGCTTGGCGAGCGCGCTAAGACGTAGCCCGGGCCCTCTGGTTATTTGAAGCTGGCCTCCTCGGGCGACACAAGCCCTGCCTTGAGAGCGTAAACGGCAGCCTGAGTGCGACTCGCCAGACCCAACTTGCTGAGTATATTGCTCACGTGAGTTTTGGCGGTCTTGGGGCTGATGATCAACTGTTCAGCTATCATCTGGTTGCTGTGTCCCTTCGCCACAAGCTTGAGCACTTCGACCTCTCGCTCACTCAACTGCTCCTGAGGGCTCGTTTCCTTATGCTTGTGAGGACTGAGCTCCTCCATCAGCCTGCGCGCTACTCGCGGGTCCAGATGGACTTCCCCCGCGGCAGCCGACCTGATGGCCTTCACCACGTCGTCCGGGTCGGCGTCCTTCAGTACGTAGCCGCCCGCCCCGGCGCGCATCGCGCCGAACACCTTCTCGTCCTCGATGAAGGATGTCATGGCGATCACGTCGACCTGGGGCCACTGTTGCTTGATGGCCGTGGTCGCGCCGATACCGTCAAGTTCGGGCATCACGAGGTCCATAAGCACCACGTCCGGCTCGAGCCTGCCGACGATCTCGACCGCCTCGCGCCCGTTGCTTGCTTCGCCCACAACCTCGATGTCTTCCTCAGTCGCCAGGAATGCTTTCAGTCCCTGGCGTACAACGCCGTGGTCGTCCACCAGAACGATGCGGATCGGTCCTTCCATGCCGTTTGCCTCCTCTGGGCCGGTAGGTGCTAGTCTGTCGATACTGCGGTGGTTGCCGCCGCCGGTGCGGGCCGCGGCGCTAAACGGTGATAGCCTGTGTTGAGCGTTCCTGTTCAGGCGGCTTCCCAAATCCCTCGGACTCGTCGCTGCCGGGCGGAATGGTCACGCTGATCCTGACTTCCGTGCCGGCTCCGACCGCGCTCGTTATCTCTAACTGGCCGCGAATTGTATCCGCACGCTCGCGCATCGTGCTCGTGCCTATGTGCGAGCCTCCGCCCGTCTTCAACTTGCCGACGTCGAAGCCGCGGCCGTTGTCGCGAATGGCAAGGGTCACCTCGTCCGATGCAAGGTCGAGGTCAACCCACGCATCGCGCGCTTGCGCGTGCTTCACCACGTTGTGCAGCGCTTCGCGGGCGATTTGGTACAACGCCTCCTCGTGATCTATGGGGAGGCGACGGTCGCCCTGCACCGAAAGGTGCACGTTCAGGCCGCTGCGTGCGCGCACGGCGTCGGCATGCTTCTGCAGGGCCAGGGCAAGTCCCTCGTTCTCAAGCGCCTGCGGGCGCAGTTCGAAGATTAGGGCGCGCATCTCGGCGAGCGAGCCTTGCGCAAGCTCATGTACATTGTCTATCAGCTTTATGGCCTCATTACGGTCGGTCATGAGCACGCGCTTAGCCGCCCGCAGAGTAAGGTTCAGGCTGAACAGCGACTGCGTGACCGAGTCGTGCAGCTCCCGTGCGAGGCGTGCGCGCTCCTCCAC
>DASTEB010000563.1:0-11416 GCA_035710025.1 Chloroflexia bacterium | reverse complement strand
CGCAGCACGCGGTGGCGGTCGGGGTCGCCCCACGGCCCCCAGCACACCTCGTCGCTAGGGCCGAACAGGTGCAGAGTGGGCTTGTCGAGCGCGGCGGCGATATGAAGGGGGCCGCTGTCCACGCCGAGCACCAGCTCGGCCCGCTCGAACAGCCACACGAGCTGTGCGAGGTTAGCGGTCTCACCGGCAAGGTTGACCAGGGAGCGCGCTCGCTCGGGCAGTACGCCGCGCTCGGCCGCGCGGGCCTGCACCGGACCGATGATTGACTCGGCGAGGCGGCGTTCCTGCGGCGCGCCGGTGATGGCCACGGTCCAGCCCGCGCCGAGCAGGAAGCGCACTACCCGCGTCCACCCGTCGATGGTCCAGAGCTTATTGCCGGATGAGGTGCCGGGGTGGATGACGGCGCGTCGCTGAGCCTCCATCCAGTGGCCCAGGCGCTCGGGCAGGGGAGGCTCGGACGGGGGCGGCCGCAATGGCGGCGTACCGGTCACGCGATTGACCTCGAGCGGGCCGAGGTTGGCGCGCGCCTCGGGCGTGGCGTGGGCGGCGATTACCTGCTCGATCAGGATCAGGTTCTGTTCGACCTCGTGGCGGGCGGGAGTGTAGGGAACGGCGCTTGTGAGCCACGAGCCCATGCCGGGGGTGTTGTAGCCCCAGCGGTAGGGCACCTCGCCCGCGGCGAGCAGGGCAGCCCCCCACCAGTGGTCGAAGCGCAGAGCGATGCCCAGGTCGTACTCCACGCGCTCGAGGCGCTGGGCCTCGGTGCGCAGCAGCTTGTACGGGCTGAGGCTGGAGCCGGTGTTGCGGTCGGCAATGCCGGGGAACAGCACTGCTTCAAGGTGGTCGATGTCGGGGTTGCCCTCCCACATGGGGCGGCCCCACGGACCCACCAGCGCGGTGATGTGGGCGCCGGGGAAGGCCTGGCGCAGGCGTGCGAGAGCGGGCGTGGCGAAGAGCAGGTCGCCCAGGTGGTCGGGGCGGACGACCAGAATGCTCCTGATCTCAGTGGGCGGGACGACGCGGCCCTTGCCCCGCGCGGCCGGAAAGGCGAGGTCGGGGTTGGTGAGGCGCAGCAGGGCGCTGCGCGCGAAGTTCTTGAAGGTGCTGTTGTCGGTGGCGCCGGACATGGGGCACTCGGTCTCCGGTGCGAGTTTACGCGGGATTCCGGACGGGTAGTAGGATGATTGTATCACAGCAGCAGTGAGGTGGGGAAGGGCCATTATGCGTAGACCGTGCGGCGTAGGGCCTCGGAGCGTGCCCCCTGCTGACGAGGGCACAGGTTCTGCTGGCCCCCGACCGGCACTGAGGATACAGCCGGTAGCCTGCCCGCCCCCGATATCACTCAAGCCTGTCGTCGTTGCGCGTCGCGAGCGGGTTGGGCCATTACAGGAGACACGATAAATGGCAAGCATACAGGCTCGACACGACACAGCAGGCACCACACAACCCGTAGCCGCCCCGGGCAAACGGGTGCCGGTCAAGCACCACACGCTCAAGATTATGGACGCGCTGTTTGGGCCGGCGGCGCAGCGGTCTTTCGCGGTCAGGTTGTGGGACGGCTCGGTACACTACGCCCGGCGCGACCGCGAGCCGGATTTCACGCTGGTGCTCAGGAGGCCCGACGCGCTGCGGAGGATGCTGCTGCCGCCGACCGAGCTTGCGCTGGGCGAGGCCTACCTGCGCGACGATTTCGACATCGAGGGCGACATCGAGGCGGCGGCGGCCCTCAGCGAGATGCTGGCGGCGCGTATAGGTTCGCCGCTGGGGCTCGCACGACTGATGCGGCGCGTGGGGCCGCGCCTGATGGCGCTGCCGGAGTCGCCGCCGGAGCACACCGTGTCAACAGGCAACGGCAGAGTCGGGCCGAAGCGCGGGGCCGACCTGAACGTGAGGCTGGCCGGGCTGCGCCACTCGCGCAGGCGCGACGCTGTGGCAGTGCGCTCTCACTACGACGTGGGCAACGACTTCTACGCGCTGTGGCTCGACCGGCGCATGGTGTACTCGTGCGCCTACTTCAAGACGGGCACCGAAACGCTGGACGAAGCCCAGACAGCCAAGATGGAGCTCATCTGCCGCAAGCTGCGCCTCCGTCCGGGCGAGACGCTGCTCGATATCGGCTGCGGCTGGGGCGGATTGGTGATGTACGCGGCCGAGCACTATGGCGTGAACGCGCTGGGCATCACCCTCAGCATGCCTCAGGCAGAGATTGCCCGGCAGAGGATCCGCGAGGCAAGATTGGGCGGGCGCTGCCGGGTCGAGGTGCTGGACTACAGGGACGTGCCGCCGAGCGAGCAGTTCGACAAAATCGTGAGCGTGGGGATGTTCGAGCACGTCGGGCGGAAGAACCTCCCGCTGTACTTCGAGCAGACGTGGCGGCACCTCGCGCCGGGGGGCCTCTTCCTCAACCACGGCATCGTGGACCTTGCCGCGGCGCGGCCCTCAGGTCCGGCGGAAAAAGTGGCCGAGAAGATATTCCGGACCGGCAGCTTTATCGAAAAGTACGTCTTCCCGGACGGCGAGCTTATGCCGCCGGGCGAGGTGATACGCGCTGCCGAAGGCGCGGGCTTCGAGACACGCGACGTGGAGAGCCTGCGCGAGCATTACGCGCTGACGCTGCGCCACTGGGTCAGGCGGCTGGAGGAGCGCCACGACGATGCTGCGCGGCTGGTGGGCGAGGCGACCTACCGTGTATGGCGGCTGTACATGGCAGGCGTCGCGCACGGGTTCGCCTCCGGCACGCTCGGCATCGTGCAAACTCTGTTCAGCAAGCCCCGCGAGGACGGCTCGACCGTCCTGCCCTGGACGCGGGAGGATCTGTACGTGTAGGGGTTGAGGGGTTGCAGCAGTGCGGTATCGTGGGCCGGCGCGCAAGCGCCCGGACGGAAGCCCGCGAAGGGGGCGGCATAAAGTAGCCCAGGGCTTGCGCCCTGGGATGAGCGCCCATATTACCCCCGAACCCCCGAAGGGGGTGGCATCGAACCGCGAACCGGGCGCAAGCCCGGGCGGCGCTAACAACAGGGTATTTTCGGTTCCACACATCGGGGCTAGGATCCTAAGCCCGCCTTCGCGGGCCGGGATATGGGGTGGCGTGCATCCCAGGGTGATACCCTGGGCTACATCCCTGCGCCCGCCTGCGCGGGCTTGCTGCGGAGCCGGGTGAGCGCTGCGGCTCATCTGGGGCATAAGCAGCTGCCTACCATTTGTAGCCCGCGAAGCGGGCTGGGTTCGGGTGGGGCGACCCGGATGGGGTGCGTCGCGTTCGTTAGACGGCTGTGGCCTGTTGTCGCTCATCACCCCCGTCTGCCCAGCGGCAGTTCGTCCCAGGTGTGCCAGATGCCGTCGGAGTCGAGGTGCTTGACGGTGACGGTCTCGACGGTCCAACCGATATACAGGCGCTGGCCAGATAGCTCGGCGTGCACGCGGTCTAGCTCGGCGGGGTCCTCGAACTGGCCCACGGCGAGGTGCGGGGTGAACTCCGCTCCTGCCTGCCCTCCGTAGATGGGGTACTCGGGGAACTCGACGTAGATGGCCCGGTACAGGGCGATCACGCGCTCCGGGTGTGACAGGCGCAGGTAGAGCATGCCCCACACCGGGAAAGTGTCGAAGCCGCGCAGCGACAGGTAGAACGGCTCGACCTTCGAGAGGACACGGAGCAGGCGGTCGCGCTCGTTGTGCACGACCTCGAGCGGGGCGAAGGGGTACAGCACGAGCACGTGCGGCTCGATGCTGGCCGCGGTGTCGGGCATGTACAGTTGGCGGTAGTGGTCGGCGTAGGCGCAGATGTCGTGCGGGGGTACGAGCACCAACGCGGTCTCGTCGGCCGGGCGGTGGCCGGGCGCGCTCACAGCGGTACCCGGTTCAGCGTGCGCGCGTAGATCTTCTCGACCGCTTGCCACACCCCCTCGACGGTAACGGCATCGTGGTAGGGCTTGAGCGCGTCCTCCGCACGCGCGGCGCGGCGCAGCGCTTCGGCCCCCGACGCGGTGGGCTGAACGGGCGCGACGGCCACGCTTCGGCGCGACGGGTCCCAGGGGCCGTAGCGGGCCGGGTCGCTCGGGCCGAACACGGCGACCACGGGCGTGCGGACCGCCGTGGCCAGGTGCATCGCGCCGGTGTCGTGCCCAAGAAACAGGGCGCACCGCTCGACGAGCGCGCCCGTCTGCCCCCAGTCGAGCTTGCCGACGAGGTCGACCATGTAAGGCCGGGTCGACGGGAACAGGGCAGTCTTGAGCGCTTCTGCTGCCTGGCGATCTTCCTCGCCCGGGCCGCCGAGGAGAAGCACGGTGGCCTCGTAGGTTTCGGCGAGCCAGTCGGCGATGCGCGCCCAGCGCTCGGGCAGCCAGCGCTTGGACAGCAGGCGCATACCGGGATTCGAGCCGCCGCCCACGTGCAGCGCGACATATCCCGACTCGCTGCCGTCCTCGCCTGCTTCGGAGAGTATGCGGCCCGCCTCGGCGCGGTCGGCCTCGGTGGGGTAGAACTCGAGGTACGACTCGGCGCGCGGTGCGGGCACTCCCAGTGCGCGGGCCACGTCCAGGTACCATTCGACCTCGTGACGGCGCACGCTCGGCGGGCAGGGCACCGGGTGGGTGAGGGCGAGGCCTCGGTTGTCGCTGTCCAGCCCGGCTCGCACCGGGATGCGGGCGAGGTACGGCGCGAAATTGAGCACGGGCGATCGGTCGAGCACCAGGGCCGTGCCGAACTTGCCCTTCCGCAGCGTGCGGGCAAGGGCGCGGGACGACATCTCGGAAGGCACGTCTATTAGCTCGCTGATGCGAGGGTTGTCGGCCAGGAGAGGTCTGGAGTGCGCGCCCACCGCAACGGCGATGTGGGCGTAGGGGAGGGCGTCACGCAGGGCGGCAATGGCGGGGGTAGCCATAAGCACGTCGCCTACGCAGCAGGGCTTGATCACGACAACGCGGGAGAGGCGCGCATCGTTCATGCGCAGGCGCTCGCCCCGGCCGCGCACGCGCCAGGGCAGGCCCGCGAGCCATGCGGCGCCGCTTATGGTGCGCGATCTGAGATCAGACACAGCCAGTCGCCCTCCTGCCGGGTCTCGCGCACGGGCAGCCCGGCGGCCTCCAGCGCCTGCACGACGGCGTCGCCCCGCTCGTGGAAGATGCCCGACGAAATGAGCGTGCCGCCCGGCCTCACGAGCGTGTAGAGCGACTTCGACATCTCGATGATGACGCTAGCCAGGATATTCGCCACGACCATGTCGTAGGGGCCGTCCTCTTGCGCGGCGACCGCCGAACCCTGCGCCACGGCTATCTGCCCCGAGAGGCCGTTGCGCTCGAAGTTCTGGGTGGTTGCCTCCACGGCGATGGGGTCTATGTCGAGGGCGGCGACGCGGGTGTCCGGCCCGCCGAGTTTGGCGGCCGCGATGGCGAGGATGCCGGAGCCTGTGCCGAGGTCGAGCACGTACTGTCCGGGCTGAACGAGGTCTTCCAGGGCTTCGAGGCAGAGGCGCGTGGTGGGGTGGAGGCCGGTGCCGAAAGCCATGCCGGGGTCGAGGTCGAGCACAACGTCGCCCTCGCGGGGGGTGTAGTCGAGCCAGGACGGTTTGATGACGATGCGGCGGCCCATGCGCTGGATGCCGTAGAACGCTTTCCAGGCGTTGGCCCAGTCCTCCTCCTTGCACTCGCGCACTTTGAGGTCGCCGATGGGACGCATCCTGCCCAGGTGCCACAGCGCCTGCTCTATCCGGCGGCGCTTTTCTTCGGCCTCGTCGTCCTGGGGCAGGTAGGTGCGCACGCTGATGGGGCGGGTGGGGTCTATCTCGGGGTGCTGCAACTCGTCCCACGAAGCGTGCTCGACAGCAGGGCCGAGCAGCGGCTGCTCGACCACGACACCGCCGTTGTATCCAAGCCGCGCGAAAAGCTCGGACACCGGCTCGACCGCCTCGGGGTCTACCTCAACTGAAAGCTCCAGCCATTCCATCGGCGCGGGGGCCTACTTGAACGTCTCGTCTATGACGTCTTCTGCCGCCCCGCCCAGGTTCACGATAGAATCGTCGCCCACGTTGACGTTGTCGTAGGTGCCGCGTACTGTGGCCCGCTCGCCCACCAGCGCGCCGAACAGCGTAGCGTTGTCCACCGTGGCGTCGGGGCTGACAATGCTGTTACGCACTATCGAGTCGCGCACGGTGGCTCCCGCCGAGATTGAGGCGTAGGGGCCGACAATGGACGTCTCGACAGTGGCCGCGGGGTCGACGTAGGAGGGAGGCAGCACGAGGGCCGAGCCGACCATGTAAGGCGCGGGGTTGCCGTCGAGCTTGCGCAGGAGGAAGCGGTTGGCGTGCAGCACGGCGTCCCAGGTGCCGGTGTCCTCCCACGATTGCACGGGGAAGGTGCGGAACTTCGCGCCCTCGTCGATCATCACCTGAATCGCGTCGGCAAGGTAGTACTCGCCCTTGAGGCTCTTGCCCGAGGCCATCAGCTTGTCGATGGCGCGGAAGAGCCACTGCGAGTCCTTGAAGTAGTACAGGCCGACCACAGCAAGATTGCTCTCGGGCTGAGAGGGCTTCTCGACCAGGCGAGTGACGATGCCGTCGGGGCCGAGCACGGCGATGCCGAAGCGCGAGGGGTCCGGCACCTCGGCCACGAACATCGCGCCGTCAACGTCGAGCGTGTTGAGCACCGTAAGGTCGGCTTCGAACAGGGTGTCCACGAAGAGGGTGATGAGGTCGCCCTGCACGTGCTCGCGGGCCAGGGCTATGGCGTCGGCCTGGCCGCGCATGACCTTCTGCTCGATGAAGCGGGCGGGCCACCTGTAATTGGACGTGACAAAATCCTCCATCTGGTCGCCCATGCGGCCCACGATGAAGATGATCTCCTCGATGTCGAGCGGCTCGAGCGCGTCGAGCACGAAGGCGAGCGAGGGCCTGCCAGCCACGGGCACGAGCGGCTTGGGGCGGGTGTGTGTATGTGGCCGCATGCGGGTGCCGTAGCCCGCGGCGGGGATTATCACTTTCATCGGTCGGGTACCCTCATGTGCGTAGCGTGCCTGACTCCGGACAAAGGCCCCCGGCGCGAGCAGCGCTGCGTGTGCCGCCGCGGTGTGCCTGAGCGTGGCGGAGTCAGCACAGTTTAGCGCAAAGGGTGAGGGGGCGCAAGGCACGAGTCTTGCATCTTTACGGGGTGGACGTGTGCCGCGCCAGGGCGGCCGGCCTTGTTGTGGCCGGGTCTAGCGCCCACGCGGGGCGGCACCACGATAAGGAGGTAGGCGATGGGTAAGCAGAAGAACGAGAACAACGAGCAGTCCTTCAAGGGCTGGGAGAACCCAGGCCAGGAGAGGATCATGGACAGCAGCAGCGAGGCGGTCCCGTCGCCTTCGCGCACGTCGGACGAGCGCATTGAGGCGCCCGACCCGTATATCGAGAGCATCGGCGAGCGCCCGGGCGACGCGAACCCCGCGCTAGGCGAGACGCTTGCCCATAACGAGGGCACGGGAAGCACCGCCGACATGCTCAGGGCGCGAGAGGCAGCCGAGGAGCAGCACCTTCGCCAGGCGGGCGGGCACATGTACGCCGACCAGGCGCCCAACACCCGTCCCGACGAGTGGGAGGACGCCGACAAGGGCCGCCCCAACTGGCCGAACGACAGGCAAGAACACCCTGTGGAGTACATGGACTCGCCCAGAATCGAGGCCGCTTACGGAGCGACCGGCGCGGGCGGCGGCACCGGACAGGACAAGCAGCAGCTTGAGGCCGAGGTCGACCGGCTGACCTCGTACGAGGGGTCGGTGGCCGGGCAGGCCGAGGCGCGGTCGGGGATGCCGCAGATAGGCGCGCACCCGGACGAGGACATATACGAGAGGCGCGAGATGGGCCGTCCGTCGGAGCCGTCGGAGATCGACAGGCTGGCGCACGGGATGGTCAACCTCCCGCCGGAGGACGAAGATGGTAAATAGCTCGGGTGAGCGAGGACAGGATACCAGGCCGGTGGGCGCACCGGGCCTGGACGGTGGAAGCGCGGGCGCCGATAACGTGTTGAGCGCGTTGTTCGACAACTACGACGCGGCCGCCGCGGCCATAAAGGAACTGCGCGACATAGGCGTACCGGCCGGTAACATCTCGGTCATCGCGCGCAACGAAGACCAGGGCACAGAGCCGCAGATCGGCGGGGCGGCGGGTATCGCACGCGAGGAGGTGGACGAGGAGGCGCTGACCTACCGCGCATCCCAGGAGCTGCCGCACGACGAAGAGCTCCCCACCACCATGACGCAGATGACCGGCAGCCCGCGCGACACCGATGCGCGCGACGGGTTGACCCGCGAGGCTGAGATGGTGCGGCGTAATGACGCGGACTCCAACGCAGACGTCGATATCTACACCGACTTCCCCGACCAACCCGGCGGTGTGAACCCGGATTCGCCCGCGGCCGAGCAGGCGCAGGCCACGCAGCAGGCGCCGATGGAGAACAGGACCGGCTCGGGCGGCGCGGCGGCAGTCGGTGCGGGCCTGGGCGGGGTCGCGGGACTTTTGATCGGCCTGGGCGCGCTGGCCGTGCCGGGCGTCGGGCCGTTGCTCGCGGCGGGACCGCTGGCGACCGCGCTCGGCGGACTGCTGGCCGGTGGTGCGGCGGGCGGACTCGTCGGCGCGCTGTCCACGGTGGGCGTGCCGCAGGAGTACGCCCGCAAATACGCGGCGGCCATCGAGCAGGGCAGCGCGCTCGTGAGCGTGCGAACCGACACCTACACGCACGACGCGGTAGAGCGCGTGCTGACCGCGCACGGGGGCAAGGAGATACATTAGTCCGCGTGTGCGGTTGGCGAGACCGCCGGACAACTTCGCCCGGGGCAACCCCACGGGCTGCGTTTGAGCGAAGGCTACCTCCGGAGCGGGCCTTCCTTCGTATCAAGATGTCGCCCGCGGAATTACCCGCCGGGCGACATCCGAATCTTCGCATCTCTGCGGACTTATTTCACGGCCGTCATATCATTCTACTGCCCGTACAGCCAGGCTGTGGAGGTGGAGCGTATGGCGGTATCGTAGCCGCCGGTGATCAGGACCGTGCCGTCGGGGAGGGTGGTGGCGGCCTGGGCGAATCGGGGGGTGTCCATAGTGCCATCCGCGGTGGCGAAGGTGTTGGTAGCGGGGTTGTAAACCTCGGCGCGATCGCCCCCGCCCGCGATCAGGAGCGTGCCGCCCGGCAGAAGTGCAAGCGCGCTCCCCAGCTTAAAGCGTGCTGTACTCATGTCTCCCGCCGGAGAAAAGACGCCTGTATGGGGGTCGTAGATTTCGGTGCTGGTGTAGCGTCCCCTCCAGTCAAGGTTGTTCGAGCCGCCCACGATCACTACGCGCCCGTCGGGGAGAGAAACTGCCGCGTGCTTGTAGCGAGCGATGGTCATGGTGCCGGTCGGCGAGAACGTACCTGTAGCAGGATCGTACAGCTCGGCAGTCTGCAGCACGCTGCCGTCCGATCCGCCTCCGGCGATCAGGACTGTGCCGTCGGGCAGGAGCGAAGCCGTATGGATTGCGCGCGGTTCGGTCATACTGCCGGTGGGTGTGAACTTGCCTGTGGCAGGGTCATACAGTTCGGCGCTCAACATCATGTCGCCTCTGCTGCCTCCCGCGATGAGCACCTTGCCGTTGTCGAGGAGCGTTGCCGTGAAGCCGTCGCGCTGGGCGCTCATGCTGCCGGTGGGTGTGAACTTGCCGGTAGCGGGGTCGTAAAGCTCGGCGCTGTCCAGGGTGCCGCCATATGAACCCGCGGCTATGAGCACCTTGCCGTTGGGCAGAAGCGTGGCGGAATGGCAGGCTCGCCCGACGCTCATGCTGCCGGTGGGGGCGAAAGTGCCTGTGGACGGGCCGTATAGCTCGGCGGTCGGCGTGTAGTTGCCTTCGCGTATCATGCCGCCCGCGATAAGCACTTTGCCGTTTGGGAGAAGGGTAGACGAGTGGCACGACCGCTCGACGGCCATGCTGCTTGTGGGTTCGATGCGGCTCACGGGCTCGACGGCAGCCCGGGCATAGCGTTCGCGGAACCGGAACGTGCCTAGCTGGCTCAACAGCACGTCGTAGGGCGGTGCGTTTTCGGGGTGATGCTCGAACACCGCACGCTCGAAGTACTGGACCGTGTAGGTCTTGCCGTCCAGGTCGCTCTTCTCCTGGAACTCGTCGGAGATAGGGTAGCCTTGCTGGGCCAGCCCGCCGTTACTCTCCCAGTAATCGCGAAATCGACCGCCGAGCCAGCGGCCCGTATCAGAGAAGTGCCGTCCGTTGGTGCGGTTGGGGCGCTGGTTGGGCGCGCCTTCGGGATACCTGGCATCGTACCGAAAGACCCCAAGCAGCGACAGGAGCACGTCGTAGGGCGGTGCGTTTTCGGGGTGATGCTCGAACACCGCACGCTCGAAGTACTGGACCGTGTAGGTCTTGCCGTCGGTGTCGGAGCGTTCCTGCATTTCCTCGCTGATGGGGTAGCCCTGCTGGAGCAGGCCGCCGTGTGTGTTCCAGTAGTCCAGGAAGCGACCAGATACAGTCTTGCCGGTTTCCGGGAAGAGCCTGCCCACCGTTTCCGGTTGGGCGGTCGTGCCGGCGGGTGGGATTGCGGACGAGAGCAAGGCGACGGCCAGGACCAAAGTGAGCAAGCCTGGGCTGCTTCCCTTTCTGTGGACTGACATGTTGCCTCCATTCCCCCGTGATGGACTTGCGGGTTGGGCTCACATTGTGCCCGGGTGATTCCAATACACCGTGCCCGCGGCGGTGGTTCGTGCCGGGCTGCAGCAGGGAGAACCTGGAGCGGCAGGAGCCGGCCACGTAAGCAATTGCATACGGGGCACTCCGCATGAATGTCCCTTCTGCCTGGGGAAAGCGCGGGCGGACGGGTGATATAATCGGCGCATGAGCGAGAGTAGAGTTGCGGGCGGGTCGCTGTTCGGGCGGTTCGCGCAGGCCGCGGAGGCGGTCAGGGGCACGACCAAGCGGCTGGAGAAGCTGGCGGTGCTGGCGGAGTACCTGGGTGGGCTGTCGGACGATGATCTGGCGGTGGCGTGCAGGCTGCTGTCGGGCAACCCGTTTCCGGCCTCGGATGCGCGCACGCTGAACGTGGGCTGGGCGAATGCGTCGGCCGTGATGGTGGACCTATCGGGCGTCGAGCCGGGCGAACTGGGCACGCTGGCCGTGCGGCTGGGCGATCTGGGCGACGTGGCCGAGCAGATCATGCCGCGGGAGCCTGTCGAGCCGGGCAGGCCCATCACCTTGCAGGAAGCGCAGGAGTGCTTTGAGACGATCGCCCACACGCGGGGCACCGGTGCAAAGGCGGTGCTGCTGAGGGGGCTGTTGGCGCGGGCTACGCCAGTCGAGGCCAAGTACATCGTCAAGCTGGTGACGGGCGACATGCGCATGGGGTTGAAGGAGTCGCTGGTCGAGGAGGCGCTGGCCCGCATGGCCGGGCTTAAGACGGAGGAGATACAG
>DASTEB010000562.1:0-3083 GCA_035710025.1 Chloroflexia bacterium | reverse complement strand
GAGATGCAGTTCGCCGACTTCAGTCACCCGGCGATGGACCAGATCATGAACGAGGCGGCCAAGATCCGCTTCCGCTCTAACAACGCCTTCCACGTGCCGATGGTCATCCGCATGCCCTACGGCGGCGGTATCCACGGCGCTCTGTACCACTCGCAGTCGGTCGAGGCGCTCTACGGCCACATCCCCGGCCTGATCGTGGCGATCCCCTCGAACCCCTACGATGCCAAGGGCATGCTCAAGGCCGCCATCCGCGACCCCGACCCCGTCATCTTCCTCGAACACAAGGGCGCCTACCGTCTTATCAAGGGCGAGGTGCCCGAGGAGGACTACACGGTGCCCCTGGGCAAGGCCGCGGTCGTGCGCGAAGGGCAGCACATGACAGCCGTGGCATACGGCATGATGTTACACCATTGCTTGAAGGCCGCGGACGAGCTTGCCAGGGAGGGCATCGAGGTCGAGGTGGTGGACGTGCGCACCATAAGCCCGCTGGACCGCGAGACCATAGTCAACTCGGTCAAGAAGACGGGCAAGGCAATCGTCGTGTACGAGGACAACTACAGCGGCGGGTGGGGCGCCGAGATCAGCGCTTCCATCGCGGAAGCCGCGTTCGCCTACCTGGACGGCCCGATTGTGCGGGTCGCGGGGCCGGACATCCCGGCGATGCCCTACAACCACAATCAGGAAGCGTTCTTCATGCCGAATCCCGAGAAGATCGCAAAGGCGATGCGGGAGCTGGCAGCGTACTAGAGATCACGCGCCGCGCGGCCCTCGGGAAGCGGCGCCATATCATAAGCGAATCACGGAGGATACAGAGTATGGCCGTTAGCCCCGTTACAATGCCCCAGTTGGGCGAGAGCGTGACCGAGGGCACGATCGGCAAGTGGCTCAAGCAGCCCGGCGACAAAGTCGAGAAGTACGAGTCGCTAGCCGAGGTAATCACCGACAAGGTGAACGCCGAGATCCCGTCGCCCGTATCAGGCATCATCAAGGAGCTTAAGGTCGAGGAGGGCGCCACCGTCCCGGTCGGCACCGAGATCCTCACCATCGACGAGGGCGGGGAGGCAGGCGCTGAGGCGCCCGCACCTGCTGCCCAGCCCGCGGCGGCGGCAGCGCCCGCTCCCGAGGCCCCGGCTCCCGCACCCGCGGCAGCGGCCCCCGTCGCCGAGGCCCCGACGCCCGCACCTCAGCCCGCGGCGCCCGCCGCGAGCCAGCCGACCGACAACGGCCGTGCCGCTCCCGCTGCTCCGCAGATGCCCGCCGACATGAGCGCGTCGGTCGCCGCGGCCATGCCCCAGGCCCCCGCCCAGATGTACGCGGGCGCAAGCGCCGAGGCTCCCGCTGGCGCAGCCGAATCCGAAGAGGAGATGCTGCGCCGCCGCTCGACCCCGGCCGTGCGCCGGTTGGCCGAGGAGCATAACGTCGACCTGCGCCAGGTGACCGGCACAGGCCTCGGCGGCCGCGTGACCAAGGAGGATATCCTCCAGTACGTGGCGACCCGCGGCGCTGCCCCGGCAGCCGCTCCGGCTCCCACCGCTCCCGCGCAGCCCGCGGCCCCGGCTCAGCCCGCACCCGCTCCGGCCCCTTCTGCAGCGCCGACACCTGCTCCCTCGGCCGCTGCGATGGCGATGGCCCAGGCCGGCACAGGTGACGTAGTGGTTGGCCTGACTCCGATGCGCCGAGCCATCGCCGAGCACATGGTGCGCAGCGTCGCGACCTCGCCTCACGCCTGGACCACAGTCGAAATCGACATGACCAGCGTGGTGCGCTTCCGCGAGAGCATCAAGGAGAGCTTCAAGGCGCGCGAGGGCGTTTCCATCACCTACTACCCCTTCTTCCTCAAGGCGGTGATGGAGGCGATCCGCCAGGTGCCTCAGGTAAACGCGGTGTGGGACAACGAGCAGGGCACCATCCTCAAGCGGGAGATCAACATCGGTATCCCCATTGAGCTTGGCGACCAGGGCCTGATCGTCCCCGTGATCCACGGCGCCGACAACCTGAGCATCACCGGCCTGGCCCGCAAGCTCACAGAGCTTGGCGAGAAGGCCCGCTCGGGCAAGCTTACGCTCCCCGAGATCCAGGGCGGCACCATCACCGTGAACAACACCGGCACTCTCGGCGTGATCATGACCCACTCGATCATCAACCAGCCGCAGGCCTGCCTCATTACCATGGAGGCAATCGTCAAGCGCCCGATGGTGATCGACGACGGCATCGCCATCAGGCACATGATGTACTCGACCATCGCGCTCGACCACCGCATCCTCGACGGCGCAGTGGGCGCACGGTTCCTGCGCATCATGAAGGAGTACCTCGAGAACTTCGACCCCGCCACCGCTACGCTGTAGCCCAGGGCGCAAGGGCGCACGCGTACCCCTCAGTGGGTGCCGTGCGCCCTGTGTTATAATTCCAGGGAGCGGCCGTTTCGCCGGGCACAACGGAATCCCCACGGCGGGCCGCCCATCGCAGCAAGCGAAATAGACCGGAGTATATCATGTCAAACGTAACAGACGGCGCCTCCGCCCCCATCGAGCTGCAGCCGTACAGCCGTCCAGGCGGACCCGCCCGCCCCGTCACCGCGACCCCCGTGCCTATCGAGCGCAAGCCCGACTGGCTCACTGTCAAGTGGCAGCAGGGCGAAAACTACCGCGATCTAAAAGGACTTATGCGCGAAAGCGGCCTGCACACCGTATGCGAGGAGGCCCACTGCCCCAACATATCGGAGTGCTGGGAGCACCGCACCGCCACTTTCCTCATCCTGGGGGACACCTGCACCCGTTCGTGCGGCTTCTGCGCCATCAAGACCGGGCGGCCCAAGGCAGTGGATTTCAACGAGCCTGAGCGCGTGGCCCGCGTTATCGAGACTCTGGGACTCAAGCATGCAGTCATCACCTCGGTCAACCGCGACGAGCTGCCGGACGGCGGCGCGGGCATCTTCGCCGAACTGATCCGCCGCAGCCACGAGTACTCGCCCGACTGCTCGGTCGAGGTGCTTATCCCCGACTTCAAAGGTGTGTGGTGGGCGCTGCAGCTAGTTATGGACGCCCGTCCCGAGATCCTGAACCACAACATCGAGTCGGTCCCGC
>DASTEB010000561.1:0-2128 GCA_035710025.1 Chloroflexia bacterium | reverse complement strand
CCGGGGCACCTTCACATTGAGGAAGATAACCCGGGGCACGTTCGCCAGCGGGCGCATCATCTGGTCGAACTGCTTTGCGGTGAAGGTGCCGTTGGTGCCCATGTGTACCACCACCGTCTGGGGCAGCGTGCCCGCGTTGCTTCGGTATTGCAGCACCGCGATGGCGTTCGATACCTGCCGCGACACGGCGGCGTTCACCTCCACGTTGCCCAGTGCCTGCCCAAGCTCGCGCGCCGCGCCCAGCATGACCGAGTCGCCGATGGCGAACACCGGGCCGGGGTCGCGGGTGGGCCAGGGCGAGGGCGACGGCCCCGGCGTGCCGGGGGTAGCCGAAGCAGCAGGCTCTTCGGTGCCGGTGGGCGGCGGGAGCGTGCTGAACGCACCGCCCGGGTCGCCGACCGGCGTTGCGATCAGTATCCCCGCGACCACTTCCGGCGTAGGCGACGGGGCGGCGGCCACTGCCGTGCCGGGGGTTCCGGGCGTAACCGTGGCCTCGGCTGGCAGCGGCGGTATCTCTGCCAGTGGGATCAACTCGACCTGACGGTACAGGGTCAACGGCTCGGCGTAGGCCCAGCCCTCCACTCCCGCGCTGGTGCGCACGACGAACCAGCCAGCGTCGGACGTGCGGCCCAGGACGACGAGCGATTCGCCCTTCTCGGCGACCGCCACGCTAGGGTAGGCCTTACCCGGCCCCGAGCGCACGTTCACGCTGATCCACGGCACGGCGTCGGCCATCACCGCGGTCGGAGTGGCGGTGGGTTGTAGATGTAAGGGCGTGGCCGAAGGCTCGCGCTGGGGCGGGGCCGTCGGCCCGGTCGGCGGCGCAACCGGCGTGGGCTGAGCAACAGGCTGGGCAGGTGTAGCGGTAGGCTCCACGGTAAAGACCATGCTGATCGAGCCTACCGCAAGCTCCTCGGGCGGGGGCGGCGGCTGGGCGTTGACCACGGCCGTGCCGACCATCGCCAGCCCCAGCAGCGCGGCGACGGCGCCCAACCGGCGCGCTGCCAGCCGCATCGCGGGAACGCCCGGCATGGCCCTGAGCGAGCGCCACATCCGCCCCAGCGCGCCCGCCCGGCACGGCACTTCCACGAAGCGGTAGGATGCTTCGGCCAGCACGAGCGTGAGCGCGGCGCGCAGGACGAACAGCGGCGCGCCGTCCAGCGGCACGTCGAGGTCGGGCCGGGTGAGCATGAACACGGGCCAGTGCCACAGGTAGATGCTGTAGGAACGCAGGCCCACGTAGCGCATCGGCGGCAGGCCGAGCAGCCAAGGCACGAGCCGGGCCAGCGGGTGTACCGCCACGGCGATGGCGGCGGCAGTCGCGAGCCCTAGCGCGGGGAACCCGCCGAGGAACAGGAACGGCTGGAACTCGTCGAGCGAAGTGACGAACACCGCCAACCCGCCCAGCGCGGCCAGCCCCGCGAGGTCGAGCAGCGCGCCGTACGCCCGGGACGCGAGCGTTGGCGTGCCCACCCGCTCGCGCAGCCGCCAAGGGCTCCACACGAAGGCGAGCGCCGCGCCGATCAGCAGGCCGGTCGCTCGGGTGTCGGTGCCGTAGTACACGCGCGAGGGGTCGGCCTCGGGGCTGTACAGCAGCGCCATCAGGCCCGACGAGGTCGCAGCGCCCAGCAGCACGACCGCCAGGACCGCCCCGCGCCGAAACCGCAGCAACAGCGCGAGCACCGGCGGCCACACCAGGTAGAACTGCTCCTCAACGGCCAGCGACCACAGGTGCAGCAACATGGAGGGGCGGCCCATCGCCTCGAAGTAGGAGCGCTCGTTGAAGATGAGGTACCAGTTGGTCACGTAGGTGAAAGCGGCGGCCCCGTCGCCCCGCAGCATAGCGACCTCGTCGGGCAGGAACGCCACCGCCACCACCAGCACCACGACCACCAGCGTGTACACAGCTGGCAGCAGGCGACGCGCCCGGCGCAGCCAGAAGGCGGGCAGGTCTATGCGCCCGTTCGCGTTCCACTCGGCCAGCAGCAGCGACGTGATGAGGAAGCCGCTGATGACGAAGAAGACTTCAACCCCAAGGAAGCCGCCCGCGAACAGGGGCAGCCCGGCGTGGTACAGCAGCACCGCGATCACGGCCACGGCGCGCAGGCCGTCAAGCCCCGGCAGGTAA
>DASTEB010000560.1:0-10030 GCA_035710025.1 Chloroflexia bacterium | reverse complement strand
CGCAGACCCGCGCTCTCGAGCGCCCGGGCAGCCCGGCCGTCGCTCACGAGCATCAGGCCGAGCAGCAGGTGCTCGGTGCCGATGTAATCGTGGCCGAGCCGCCGTACCTCGTCGCCGGCACGCTTCAGGCTCAGCTGCGCCCGCTCCGTGAACATGTCAAGACCCTCAATCATGGGCCGACCTCATGCGGGGGCGGTCGATAGGGCGTCGCACCGCGGGTATGTGGGACCGAGCCATATTATGCATCGTCCGCGAGCGCATGGCGCATCCACACGTTTGGATCGTAATACACTCCGCGATCTGTCTCCCGGTCGATGCTGATGGGCTGCAGAGCGCCCGCGGCGACGTACTCGCCCGACACAGGCATATACAGCCCCGTCCACTTCTCCCACTCTTCGACGGTGCCCGTGTAGTACATCGAGCGGGGAGCCGGGGCCAGCACCTCCGCACCGAGGCGGGCGTGTACGCGCATCCACGGGTCGAAGGGCAGGCCGTCGGGGCGCGTCCAGGTGACGTACTGCTCGATGGGGATCAATGGGTAGAGCGACTTCAGCGTCGGGCGGACGGGGGCGACCATCGAGCGGAAGCCGCGCTCCAGGCCGATACGGCGCATCGCCTTGAGGATTTCCGCGCTGATACCCTGCCCCTGGTGGCCGGGGCGGATCACGGCGGAGAGCGCCGACAACGCGTTGGGAGCGAGGCCCGCGTCAAGCTGCGCGAAGCCAAGCTCGAGCACGGCGTCCCACCCCTCGGGAAGTGTCGCGAGGTCACCGTCCCACAGGAATGGGATTGTCATCCCGGCGGCGATGACGCTGCCGGCCTGGTCCACGAACACGGTCTGATAGTCCCCGAGGTCGGTGAAAAGGCGATCCCAGTACCGCGCGGCCACCGTGCTTTCGAGCATGAAAGCAGGCCACACCTGCCCCTCGATCTCGGGAAGCTGGGCCCGATAGTCGGGGCGCTCAGCTATGGTGAAGGTATTGTAAGGCAACGCTGCGCTCACTTGCGGGGAGTAACGATCGGTGCTGCCATTATAGCGATGTGGGCGCCGGTGGCAATGCTCCTTAAGATGTACGCGGGGCACAGCGAAGGGCGCATGGCACGCCCATTGCCCTGTGGGCCTGGGATATTACTCAGACAGGACGGAATTATGGCTTCATTGGCAACGGCAAACGGGTCGACAATCGAGATACAGGCCGACCCGGTCGAGTCGGCGCGGGCGGCGAGGCTGCGCTACGTGAGCGACACCGGCCCAGGCATCACCCGAAAGCGCGCCGGCAAGGGCTTCACCTACATTGGCCCCGGCGGGGAGAAGGTAACGGGCGAAGAGACGCTGGCGCGCATCAAGGCGCTGGCCATCCCCCCGCGTGGACCGATGTGTGGATCTGCCCGCACGAGCGCGGCCACATTCAGGCCACCGGGCGCGACGACAGGGGGCGCAAGCAGTACCGCTACCATCCGCGTTGGCACGAGGTGCGCGACGAGACCAAGTTCACGCGCATGGTGGCGTTCGGCAAGGTGCTGCCCGGCATCAGAGCGCGGGTGGAGAAGGACATGGCGCTGCCGGGGCTGCCCCGCGAGAAGGTGCTTGCCACGGTGATCCGGCTGCTGGAGACGACCCTGATCCGCGTGGGCAACGAGGAGTACACCCGGCGGAACAAGTCGTTCGGCCTGACCACGCTGCGCGACCGCCACGTCGAAGTCAACGGCTCCGAGCTGCGGTTCCGGTTCAAGGGCAAGAGCGGGCGCACGCACGAGGTCAGCCTGAAAGACAGGCGGCTCGCCGGTATAGTTAAGAGACTGCAGGACCTGCCCGGGCAGGAGCTGTTCGAGTACGTGGACGACGAGGGCGAGCGCCGGTCGGTCACCTCGGCCGACGTGAACGATTACATGCGCGAGATCAGCGGCGACGACTTCACTGCAAAGGACTTTCGCACATGGGCGGGCACGGTGCTGGCGAGCGTGGCCTTGCAGGAGATGGAGAGCGTGGACAGCGAAGCCGCGACTAAGAAGAACGTGGTGCAAGCAATCGAGAGCGTTGCCGAGCGGTTGGGCAATACGCCTACCGTCTGCAGAAAGTGTTACGTCCACCCGGCCGTAATCGATTCCTATCTCGACGGCACGCTGCTGGAGATGGTGAAGGACCGCGCACAGGAGGAGATCGCGCGCGGTCTCGCCGGTCTACTTCCCGAGGAGGCCGCGGTGCTGGTGCTGCTTGAAAAGCGGTTGGAGAGCGAGATCGAAGAGAAGGGTTAGGGCGTGCCGGGCTTCACCGCCGCATACAGCCCGCGCCGCCACGGTTCCGACTCCTCGTAAGTGACCGCCAGCCCGGCCTGCCCGAACGCGGCCTCCATCTGCTCGCGGGTGAACAGGCCGACTGTGTGCGACTCGGTGAAATGGCGCACCTCGTCCGGGGTGCCAACCAGATAGTGCATGTCGAGCACGGCCGCATCGCCCTCGCGGCGGCTGAGCACGATGCGGGCGATCTTTAGCTCCGGCTGGTCCACGAATTGGGCGTGAACCGTGCCGGGCTTGTACACGTCGGGCCGGAGCCACGGCTCGACAACGACCACGCCGCCGGGCCGGACGTGGCGTGCGATGTTTTCCACCGCCGTGTTGAGCGCGCCGGGCGTGAGAGTGTAGGCGATAGCGCCGAACATGCACATGGCGGCGTCGAATTGCCGGCCCAGGTCGAAGTCGAGCATGTTGCCCTGGTGGAACGTAAGGTCGGGCAGCTTGGCGCGGGCGACTTGGAGCAGCCCGGGGTCGAGATCCAGGCCCTCGACGTTGTAGTGGCGCTGCAGGTATACCATGTGGGCCCCGGTGCCGCATCCCACGTCCAGCACGTCTCGCACGGGCCGTTTCGCATGGCGCTCGAACGCTTCGCGAACGCCGTTCGACTCCGCCTCGTAGTCCTTCCACGAGTAGACGGCGTCGTAGATGTCGGCCGATTTCTCGAACATAGGGGGATTATAGCACAGCCGCTTGCCCGGAACCGGGGTGTCTGCGGGCACGATTTGTGATACCATTTAGTGCGCCAAGCGGCAGTAGGCTGCTCGGCGCGTGTGATGTGTTAACGGCAGATCGAGGAGGATCCTAATGAACAGGAGATGGACAACGGCGTTTATGGCCCTGGCGTTTGCCATTGCATCGGTGCTTGCGGCGGCAAGCCCGGCGGCCGCGCAGGGACAGTCGAAGCTGCCCCAGACGCAGAATCCGCAGTCGGCACGCTTCGATATCACGGGACGGCTGGTGGTAGCGGGAGAGACGCTATCGATCTCGGGCCAGGGGGCGCTCTCGGGCAACAACTTCGAGGAGAGCATCACCTATACGGTGCCTCCGTCCGTGGCCCAGCCCGGCGCTCCGACCAGCATCACAACCCGCATCATGATGGTGGACGGCAAGATGTATATCGAGGTGCCCGACACGACTGGCACCGGACAGGCCAAGTGGTACGTGGTTGACGTGCCGGTGACCGGCGCTCAGCCGGGCGCGATAAATCCGCAGCTTGAGGAAGCCTTCACCGTTACGTCGGAGGGCGAGGAGGACGTGCGCGGCGCGGCTACCACGCGCTACCGCATCGACGTGGACGTGGCGAAGCTGCAGGAGGCGATGGGCCAGACCGGCGCGAGCCTGCAGACCGCCACGATGGTCATGTATATGTGGGTTGGCAACGCCGACCAGTACCTGCACAGGTTCAGCATGAACATGGTGATCGCCCTCCCCAGCGAAGTGCAGGGGATGCAGCTCACGCTCGACATGCAGATGGACTTCCGCGACTTCAACCAGCCGGTCACGATAACGGCGCCGGCCGGCGCTGAGCCGCTGAACATGCCGGGGCTGGGCACAAGCCCGGTTCCGGTCGCGCCCGGCACCGGCATGGCGGGCAATCTGCTCGGCGCGCCGCTCGGCGTCTTCCTGACCGCGGGCGTTAGCGGCCCGCCGGTTGGCCAGATGCCGACGGTCGAGGAAGTACCTGCCCCCGTCGGCATGCCCAGGACGGGCTCGGGCACCGACGCGCTGCCCGCGGCCCTGCTGACGCTAGCGCTCGTGAGTGTGGCGGGCGGTGCGGCCCTACGGCGCAGGGCAACCGTGCGCGGATAGCCGTCGACCGACCACGGGAATGCAGTGGGGGCGGCTCGCGGTGGGCCGCCCCCCTGTTTTTGGGCTATTCGGCCGCTTGTGGTGGGTCGCCGTCGGGACCGTACCAGCGGTAAACGGAGTGGGCGTTGACCAGGTCGGCAACGCCCGGGCCGGACACCGACTGCCGCGCCTCGACCAGCGGGCCTTCAAGGCCGGTTATGCTCGTGACGACCTGCACGTCATCGCCGGGGAGCGCGGCGCGCCTGTACCGGATGTCGAAGTAGCGAGCGCGCAGGTACTGGTCGTTGTACAGCATGGCGACCGGGTGGCTCGTGAGCTTTTCAGCCGCCGACCACACTCCCGAGTGGAGCCAGTCGGCGTAAACGGCGTTGTTCACGTGGTGCATCGAGTCGATCTCGTGCCACTCGGCCTTGCGCGGGGTGACGTGATGGATGGGTTCCGCAAGCTGCGCCACTTCCGGTGCGTCGTAGGTGCCCAGCGGCTTTCCGGGGATGTCGAAGCCGCGCATGATGTCCATGGGCAGGCCCTTCGGGGTGAGTAGGGAGCGGTCCACGTACACCCACTCGGCGATGCCCGACGCGACCTCAAGCCCCGTCGTCAGGTTGCGGATGCGGTACTCGCGCCCGCCGCGCACGCGCGTGAAGTGCGAGGCCCAGGTCTGAAGCTCAAGCTCGTCCATCTGGCGCGCCGGGGCGTCTATCAACAGGGTCATGCGGTGGATCACCCAGGCCGAGTTGTTCGCGATGTGGAATTGCCGGTCGAAGCCCGCGTCGGCCGCGGCCTCGACGGCGATGTGTTCGCACAGGCGCAGCAGGCCGCCCGGGGTCATCTCGCCGCCGACATCGCCTTCATAGCTGCGGACTTTGTGCCGCCACGTGAAAATTCTGGGCATATGTAGACCAATGCTCGTGGGAGAACTTGCCGGGAGGGCCCGGCCACAGACAGTATATGCCCGCGCCGCGAACGCTGTCCAGAAGCGCGGGATCCCGCCCGCCTGTATAATGGCCGTAACTACACGAGACGGCATAGGCGGAGCGCGGCCGCAGCGCTGCAATGCTGCTTAATGTGCCGGACTCGTTACCCCGCGGAAGGCACCACGCTATGCCCGATACCGACTGGACCCCACCTTTTGTGCTGTCGCTGGACGCCGGCTCGTCCTCGCTGCGCGCCAACGTACACGACGCCACCGGGCGGCTGCTGCCCCACCTCGAGAGCCAGCACCGTTACCCGATCACCACCACGCCCGACGGCGGCCTCGAAATCGACCCGGATGAGCTTGTCGGGCGGCTGTTCGCGGCAATCGACCGCACGATCGCACAGGCGGGCAGTCTCGCGGGGCAGATAGCGGGGGTGGGCTTCTGCTCACTCGTGGGCAACGTGATGGGCGTGGACGAGCAGGGCGCGCCCGTCACGCCGCTGTACACCTGGGCCGACACGCGCAGCGCGCCCCAGGCGGAGGAACTGCGCCGGACGCTCGACGAAGCCGCCGCTCACCAGCGCACCGGGTGCCTGTTCCACTCGTCTTACCTCCCCGCGAGGCTCTTGTGGCTGCGCGAGACGATGCCGGAGGAGTACGGGCGCGCGGCACGCTGGGTCTCGCTGGGCGACTACGCGTATTGGCTGATGTTCGGGCGGTACGCGGAGAGCCGGTCGGTCGCCTCGTGGACCGGGCTGCTCAACCGCCGCACGCTCGACTGGGACGCCGAGCTACTGAGCGCGCTGGGCGTCGATGCGGACAGGTTGCCGCCATTGTGCGACGCATACGACGCCTTCCAGGGGCTGCAGGGCGAGTTCGCTAGGCGCTGGCCCGCGCTGGCGAGCGTGCCGTGGTTTCCGTGCGTGGGCGACGGCGTGACGAGCAACATCGGCAGCGGGTGCTCGGTGCCCGAGCGCTGGGCGATGCAGGTGGGCACGAGCAGCGCGCTGCGCGTTCTGCTTCCCCGCGCGGCCGAGCGGATACCGAGGGGGTTGTGGGAATACCGCCTCGACGGTCAGTACACGCTGCTCGGTGGGGCGCTGTCGGAAGGGGGCAACGTGCTGACCTGGCTGCGCGATACGCTGGGGGAGAACGCGGGGCAGCTTGAGACCGAAGCGGCCGCGATGGAACCCGACTCGCACGGCCTCACGTTCCTGCCGTACGTGGCGGGCGAGCGCAGCCCCGGCTGGGACTCGGCGGCGCGGGCGGCTATCGCGGGGATAACGCTGGCGACGCGCCCGGCACACATGTACCGCGCGGCGCAGGAGGCCATCGCCTACGGGTTCGGGGCGGTGTACGACCTCATGCGCGAGGTGCAGCCCGAGCCGGAACAGGTGGTGGCGAGCGGCGGCGCGCTGCTGTACACGCAGGGCTGGGCGCAGATCATGGCCGACGTGCTGGGGCGTCCCGTCACGGCGTCGGGCGAGGAAGAGGCGAGCGCGCGGGGCGCGGCGCTGGTCGCGCTGAGGGGCCTGGGACTGATTGCCTCGTTCGATGAGCACCCGGCCGCGCTTCGCAACCGCTACCTGCCGGACCCTGCGCGCCACGAAGTCTATACGCGCGCCCGCGAGCGCCAGAGGACGATGTACGGCGCGATGAAGCCGCTGTGGTAGGGGTCTGGTGCGTGATGCGTGATGCGTGATGCGTGGAGATCGTGCCTGGCGTAGTCGCGGTCTCGTCCGGAGATAAGCCCGCCTGGGCGGGCGCAGGAATGTAACCCAGGGTATCACCCTGGGATGCAGCCATTAACCACCGGCCCGCGAAGGCGGGCTTGGGGGAATTGCCCCGATGCCTCCAGAGGTAACCCGCTCCGGCCCGGATCATGCCGGTTGAGGTACGTATACCTACGGATCACGCCGCGCCCGCGTCCCATAAGCCCGCCTTCGCGGGCTGGGGTTAATATTGCGCCTCAACCCAGGGTGATACCCTGGGCTACATTCCTGCGCCCCCTACGGGGGCTTCTCTCCGGACGAGACCACGGCTAACGACGGGCACGATCTCCACGCATTACGCATGACGTTTGACGTTTGACGCATCACGCATCACGCACGGCCTATTGCTATCGCCCTCTGCGCTGTGCTATCATTCGGTGAGGCGGGCGGGTGCCCGTCGGTGTTAGTGAATCGTCGCGTACGTGGTTAGCGCCAGGATAGAGTAGAAGTAGAGAGCTGAGTTGGAACCCCGAACCCCACGCTGGGACGTCCACTCACCCGTTCCTCCAGAGCGGGTGAAACGCGTGATGTCCGAGCTTGCGCACCTGCGCCTCACTCCCCTGTCGGTCCAGCTGCTCGCCAATCGCGGCCTCACCGAGGCTGCCGACATCGACGAGTTCCTGCGCCCACCCGACGTTTCGGGCTACCCCGACCCCATGGCGCTGATCGGCATGCCCGAGGCGGTCGAGCGCGTGTCCCGCGCCATCGAAGCGGGCGAGTCAATCGTCGTGTACGGCGACTTCGACGCCGACGGCGTGACCTCCACCGCGCTGCTCACTCTGGCCCTGCGCCACTTCGGGGCGAAGGTCGAGCCGTACGTGCCCCACCGCGAGCGCGAGGGCTACGGGCTTAACGCGTTCGCCATCCGGGAGCTTGCCGCAAGGCGCACAGATCTGCTCATCACCGTGGATTGCGGCATCTCGGGCCGCGAGGAGGTGGCGGCGGCCAAGCACGCCGGGATAGACGTGATCGTGACCGACCACCACCATCTGCCCTCCGACCTTCCCGAGGCGGCTGCGTGCATCAACCCCAAGCAGTACGTGCCCGGGTGCGAGTGCTACCGGGACCTGGCGGGCGTGGGCGTGGCCTACCAGCTTGTGCGGGCGCTCGTGAAGAAGCTCGGCAAGCCGCCCGGCCTGCGCAACAAGGACCTGCTGGCGCTGGTGGCGATCGGCACGGTGGCCGACGTGGTGCCGCTCAGGGGGGCCAACAGGTCGCTCGTGCAGCAAGGGGTCGCGGCCATCCCCGATCACACGCTGCCGGGGCTGCGCACCATGCTCGAGTTCGCCCACGTAGACGTGCACTCGATCGACACCGACAAGATCGGCTACACCATCGGGCCGAGGCTGAACGCCGCGGGGCGCATGGACGATGCCAGCGTGGCGTACAAGCTGCTGATGACCCCGCACCTGTCGGAAGCGAAGGAGCTAGCCCAGAAGCTCAATGCGCACAACCGGGCCCGGCAGGCAAGCATGAACAACATCATTGACCAGGCGCGCCAGAGGGCCCGGGCGCTTGACGAGCGGGTCAAGTTGATCCTGTTGGCCGACGAGCACTGGCCCTCGGGCGTGGTGGGTCTGGTGGCGGGGCGCATCGCCGAGGAGTTCGGCAGACCCGCCCTCATCCTGTCGAAGGGGCCTGAGGAGAGCCGGGGGTCGGCGCGCGGCGGGCCGCACTTCAACATCGTGGGGGCGCTGGAGCAACTGGGGCACATGCTCATCAAGTACGGTGGGCACGAGGCGGCGGCGGGCTTCACCGTGCGCACCGAGCGCATCCCCGAGCTGAACGAGGCGCTGTGCCGTATCGCCGACGAACAGCTTGACGACAGCAAGCTGGAGCCGGTGATCAGGGCGGACGCCGAGATCACGGTCGACGACGTGAACGACGAGAACTTCGACGCGATGGGCCTGCTCGCCCCGTTCGGCTCGGGCAACCCCACGCCGCTGTTCATGGCCCGCGACGTGCGCGTGACCGACGTGATCCCGATGGGCGACGGCAGCCACCTCAAGTTGCTGCTGGCGGGCGGCCTCAACGGCGCCCGGCCCCCGGTCGAGGCAGTGGCGTTCCGCACCGGGCAGCACTACGAGACGATCCGGCGCAAGGGCCGCGTCGACCTGCTGTTCAGCATCGAGCGGCGCGAGTGGAAGGGCGACGTGCACCTGCAACTGAAGGTGCGCGACATGCGAATCTAGCCCGGTGACAGATGCACTGGGGAGGCCGCGGCGGCCTCCCCTCTTGATTCTCCCACGAAAGCGAGTCCCTACTTGATCTGCACCGTGCCGTTCACCGGGGCGCTGCCGTTGGCGGCGGGCGCAGGCTCTTCGTCGTGGCGGGCGACGAAGCGGCGGCCCTCCATCTCGACGGTGTAGAGGATGCGCTGGTCGGTGGTCACGTCGATGGGCTGCGACGTGACCTCCACCTCGATTGCCTCGTCCAGCGCGCCCGCATTTATCTTGGGCACCAGGTATTCTTCGACAGGGAAGATTCCAGCCGAATTGCTCAATTCGACGCGGACGCGAACGGGTTTGACCCGGCCCTTCGCGATGTGTACGCGCTCGATGGACAGCGCGCCCACGGTGTGGATGCTGATCGAGCCGATGTCGAACACGTGGCGGGCGCGGCCCTTGGTCATGTCGCACGCGTCGGCCACGCACACCGCCGATGCCTCGACCGTGATCGGCCTCATCGTGATGTCGTGCGTCGCAATTGCGTGCAGGATGAAGGAGCGAAGCTCGATTCGCTGCTCGACGTCGGGGTAAAACGCGGGCATCAGCCGCTCCAGCAAGGGCAGCGCCAGGGTCACGCCGAAGGCGGGGTGGTCGTCGCGGTGCACGCCGTTGCCGATGTCGTGAAGCAGCGCGGCCGTGACTGTGACGAAGAAAGCATCGTCAAGGTCGCCCGCGCCGGACGATACTACGTCAGGCTGCACGCCTCCCTCGACAAGCAACTGCAGGATACTCGCGGCGGCGGTAGCGACTACCTTGTGGTGTACCTCGCCGTGGTCGTTATACCCGAGCTTGGCGACGGTGACGTAGTTGGACGCGTCCCACATGGCGCGCATCTCGAGGTCGGCCACGAGGGTCTCCATGAAACGGAGTGCTTTGGGGTGGAGGGCGAGCAGGGCGCGCAGGCGCTGCATCGACTCGCCTTCGAGGTTGGTGTAGTCGCGCGAGAGGCGAATCTCGACGCCCCGGTTCTGTAGAACCAGGTCTTCTTGCGGGATCTTGAGCCGGGCCAT
>DASTEB010000559.1:0-4065 GCA_035710025.1 Chloroflexia bacterium | reverse complement strand
GCAGGCCATCGTGTCGTACGAGATCTTCACCGGGAAGACGCTGCCGCGCCGCGGCTTTGAGCGTCAGTGGCGCTCGGCCCTGCTGTTGGCCGCCGTGTACAGCGCGGTGGTCGGCGCGAGTCTTGCCCGCCAGCCGCAGCCCATCGCGGGCCTCAACGGCTTGCTGCTCACCACGGTGCTGATGTCGACCTTCTTCGCTCTCTTCTCCTGGCGCTCTTACGCCGAGCGCGAGCGCTATATCGACCACCTGCGCCCCTTCGTGACGAGCCAGCGCCTGTACGAGGAATTGTTGGCGGGCGGTGCCGAGGCGGTGCCCGACGTGGACGCTGTCGCGCCGTTCAACGCGCTGTGCCGCGACGTGCTCGGGGTGAAGACGGCCTACCTCGCGGCGGTCGGCCCGCTATCACCGCTGGCAGGCCCGCCGCTGACATATCCCCCCGGGCGCAACCCCAAGTTGCCCCCGCTGACCGAGATCACGGGGCGGCTCGAATCTGCCCAGACGATGTACCTGCCGCTCGACCCGGCGCGCTGGAGCGGGGCGGTGTGGGCGGTACCGCTGTGGAGCGAGCGCGGGCTGATCGGGGTGATGCTGCTGGGCGAGAAGCTGGACGAGGGCCTGTTCGCGCAGGAGGAGATCGAGATCGCCCGGGCCACCGGAGAGCGCCTGATCGACGCGCAGGCCAGCGCGCAGATGGCCCAGCGGCTGATGGCCCTGCAGCGCCAGCGGCTGGCCGAGAGCCAGGTGCTCGACCGCCGCGCCCGCCGCGTGCTGCACGACGACGTGCTGCCCCTGCTGCACACTGCGATGCTGTCCCTTATGTCGGGCGAGGGGCGCAAGCCGGGCGACGGCTCGGCATCTCAGCAGCCCGCCCAGCCCTCGATAGACCTGCTGGCCGACGCGCACCACCGCATCTCAGACCTGCTGCGCGAGATGCCGCCCACGGTCGCGCCCGACATCGCCCGGCTTGGGCTGGTCAAGGCGCTGCGCAAGGCGGTGGAGGAGGACTTCGCGGGCGCATTCGACTCGGTGGAGTGGCAGGTAGACCCGGCGGTAACGGATGCTCTTAGCGACATATCCCCGCTATCGGCCGAGGTGGTGTTCTACGCGGCCCGCGAGGCGATCCGCAACGCCTCCCGCTACGGCCGCGACAACCCCACCCGCCCGCTGCACCTGCGCGTGGCGGTGGTATGGCGCGGCGGCCTGGAGATACTGGTGGAGGACGACGGGGTAGGGCTGCCCCTCGGTGCCGAAGCCGAGCCGGCTCCGGCCAACGGGCACGCCGGGAACGGCGCGAACGGTGTCACACCCGCCGAAGAGGCTCTAACCACACCCAACGGTACGGCAGGCGGCAGCGGGCAGGGGCTGGCGCTGCACAGCACGATGATGGCGGTAGTCGGCGGCTCGCTCTCCACCGAGAGCGTGCCTGGGGAGTACACGCGGGTGGTGCTGTCGCTGCCGGTGGGGAGCTAAAGCGGCGCGGCGCCGATCTAGTCGAGCACGTCGGCTCTCATGCGCCGCCTGCGTGTGTACATGTGCCCACCCAGGCCGAGGACCAGGGTGCCTGCCGCAGCTCCGAGAAGGGCTGCAATTGGATCTGGGCCCGGTCCCGAGATGAGCCTCGTTCCGGTGCAGATTGAGGTCTCCAGGTCGCCGGGATTGGGTCCGGCATAGTAGGCATAGACAAGGTAGGTGCCGCCTTGCTCAAACCCGTAACTGTCGCTATGCCAGTACCTAAACGTAGCGCTCGGTCCTACCCGGCCCTTCGAGACAGACTGCACCTCGAGTTCGTATGTGTGGTTCCGGTATTTGTTCTCCCCGACCCATGCCCTGGTTACTCTAGTTACCTTGCCCGTGAACACTACATCGGCGTTCGCCCAGGCCTCTTCTTCGGTAGGGATATCACCGCACGCATAGGCATACACAGGCCGCGCCGCCAAAGACGATGCGAACAACAGCGCCAGCAGTGTCACGACCAGTACGAAGGATTTCGGCTTCATATTTGCTACCCGGCGGAGTCGACCTGGTCCAATGCTGAGGCCTTCCTGCGTTGCCTACTCCTGTACAGTATCGAGGCCGTAGCCAGTGCCAGGGCCAGACTACCCCATCCCAGCAGTTCTGAATCTGGATGCCCGATCATCGTTGTGTCCGAGCAGGGTGCTGTCTCGAGTAAATCGCCGGCATAGTGAGCGTAGACGCGGTAGATGGCGCCTTGCCTGAATGGGTATGTACAGCTAAACGAATACCGGAATGTAACGGTGGATCCCACGTGGCCCTTCGAAAGGGACTGGACATCCATCTTCACAACGTAGGGCTTCCCTCTTTCGCTCTCTCTTGATATTCCCGGCCAATCCCTGGGCACGTATGTTACCTTGCCGGTTAAAACCACATCGGCCTCTGCCCAGGCCTCTGCTTCCGTAAGTCCACGAGCGCACCCGCAAGCATAGGCAGGCCGCGCCGTCATGGACGATGCAAAGAAGAGCACCAGTAACGTCGCGACCAGCGCCAACGACTTCTGCTTCACTTTCGGTAACCTGGCGGCAGGGATATACAGGGCGTGTGTACTACGTCTGATTATAGCACCGGTTGTAGTGCAGTCGCGCCAAACTTGAGTACTAATTCTCCCTCACCATTTCTCCTAACGCCCTGTAATCCTCCACCTGCGCGGCCCACGGCCTGTGGATCAGCGCACGCGGGCCGGGGTGGTACAGCGGCACAAGGACCCGCCCGTGCCACGCGATCGCCCGCCCGACGTCGCGGGCCAGCACCGCCTCGTGGGGGCACACCAGCGCGAGCGCTCGCAGCGCCGCCACGCCCAGCGCGACGACATATCCCGGCCGCACAACTTCTATCGTCGCGGCCAGGTGCCCCGAGCAGTTGCGCAGCTCGACGCTCGACGGTGCGGCGTTGTTCCCCCACCCGTCCCGCGGGTTGCACAGCACCGCGTTGGTCACGAACACGTCCTCGCGCCGGATGCCCGCCGCGGCGAGCAGGGCGTCGAAGTTGCGTCCCGTCCGGTCGGCCGACAGCGGGACGCCCGTGCGGTCGGCTCCCAGCCTCCCCGGCGCCTCGGCCACGAACATCACCCGCGCGCCCACCGGCCCGTTCGCCCGCGACAGCACGCGCGTCCGCCCCTCCATGCGCGGGCACGCCGCGCACGCCCGCACCCGCCCCACCAACGCCTCAAACGCCGCCTCCCTGTCTGCCTCCGTCATGCGCGTATCTTACCACGGTGTGTAAGACGAAACACAAAGGCGCAAAGACGCAAAGGAACGAATGAATTGAAACGCAGAGGTCGCAGAGAACGCGCAGAGTTATTCTTGGGGATTGGCACGCAGGCGGATCTGGGTAGCTGCCCGAAATAATACGCTTCGTGATCTTCGTCTCCTTCGTGTCCTTCGCGCCCGAAAACAATAAAACCTTTGCGGCCTTTGCGTCTTTGTGTGAAATCAAGAGCCTTGCCATGAGGGGATGCCGGGGGTATAATTGTTCCGATTTCCGGTGACATTGAGGAATTGGAGAGGAAATCGGAAGGATTAGGCTGATGGCGTTGGTGGATCGGGTGCTGCGGAGGCGCGTAGGGGCCAAGATGGCCCAGCTTGAGGCGTACCGGCCGTTTCCGGTCGAGGTGGCGCGTAAGCTGGAGGAGATGGTCACGGTATCGATGACCTACCACTCCAACGCCATCGAAGGCTCGACCATGAACCTGGTCGAGGTGGACCTCGCCCTCGGCGGCTACCGCATCCCCGGCGAGCACACCGCCGAGGAGATCGCCGAGACGGTGGGCCACGCCCGCGCCTGGCGGCTGGTCGAGGAGGACGCCGCGTCGGGCAGGCCGATGCGCACTGGGCTGGTGATCGAACTGCACGACCTGGTCAAGCCGTACGACGATCAGCGCGGCGAGTGGCGCAAGCAGCAGGTGTACATCAGGGGCGCGCTGCACGTCCCGCCCCCCGCTCGCGAGGTGCCCCGCTACATGGACGAGTGGGTGCGCTACGTGAACAAGCACACCGGCGACCCCGTCGAGCGCGCGGCCACCGCTCACGCGGGCTTCGAGGCGGTTCACC
>DASTEB010000558.1:0-2052 GCA_035710025.1 Chloroflexia bacterium | reverse complement strand
TGGCGATGCCCAACGTGCTCGTACGCCTCGCACTCGAGTCCGACCGGATGTTTACCTACTAGCCGCCAGGCAGGAGGGTGCGGTTATGATGTCGCGGTTCACCGAGAAGGCGCAGGCAGCGTTGCAGCGGGCGCAGCAGATTATGTTCGCCAATCAGCACGTACAACTGGACGTCGAGCACATCTTCCTCGCCCTCCTCCAGCAGCGCGAAAGCCTGCCGGCTGCTATTATTGCCCGCCTCGGAGGCGACGCGCAGGCGATGATCCGCAAGCTGGAGAGCAGCCTGAGCAACACCCGCGGCGTTGCCCAAGGCCGAGGCACCGCAACCGGCTACATAACCCTGCCCGCCAATCGCGTGTTGGTTGGCTCGGCCGAGGAAGCCGACAGCCGGAACGATGACTTCATAGGCACCGTGCACCTGTTCCTGGGCGTGGTAAACCAGCAGGACGGCGTAACCGGCAGGCTATTGGCGGCGGCGGGAATCGACCGGGACAAGGTGCTGGCCGTGCTGCCGGACATACTCAACGATCCTGCATACAACGAAGCGTACGAGCAACGCTCAACTGCGTACGCCGCGCAGCCCGTCATGAAACAGGTCATTACCCCTCCGGAGTTGGTCAAGCCGAGCGGCTACAGCCACGGTATCCTGACGACCGGAGGGCGCACGCTCTACATCGGCGGGCAGATCGCGACCGACGGCGAAGGGAACCTCGTCGCGCCAGGGGACGTTGTAGAGCAGTATAAGCAGGTGCTCAAGAATATCTCTGCCGTGGTCAGGGAAGCGGGCGGCGGGATGACCGACATCGTCAAGCTGACCATCTACGTGCGCGACCGCGCCGACTACAAGGCCCACCTCAAGGAGCTTGGCGCGGCGCACAGGGAGTATTTCGGCAACTACTACCCGGCTACCACGCTGGTCGAGGTGCCCAACTTCTTCGAGGACGGCGTGCTGGTTGAGATAGAGGGGGTAGCGGTGCTCTAGCGCGAGCACACGGCAATGAACTTCGAGCTGACACCGAAACAACAGCATATCCAATCTGTCGCCCGCGACTTCGCTCAGAACGAGGTCGCGCCCATCGCGCGCGAGGCCGACGAGACGGGCCGCTTCCCCATGCATCTGGTCCCGCGCATGGCCGAACTGGGCTTTTTCGTGCCGCCGGGCGAACCGGGAGGGCAGACCTATCTGGGCTATGCGCTGGTGTGCGAGGAGCTTGGGCGGGCCGACTCGTCGGTGCGCGGGTTCCTTACGGTACACGTCGGGCTGGTGGCAGGATGCATTGCGGACTGGGGCACGGAGGAGCAGAAGGCGCGCTACCTGCCGCTGCTCACATCGGGCGAATGGATCGGCTGCTACGCCCTGACCGAGCCGAACGCGGGATCCGACGCCGCTTCGATGGAAACGACCGCGACCGAGGACGGCGTCGACTACGTGCTCAACGGCGAGAAGATCTGGATAACCAACGGCGAGAGCGCACGCCTCGCCATAGTCTTCGCCACGACCGACCGCGATTTGCGTCACAGGGGAATCTGCGCCTTCCTGGTCGAGACGGACACGCCCGGCCTGCGCCGCGAGCCGATGCCCGGCAAGGAGCTTGGGCACCGCGCGTCGGAGCACGTTCGCATCACGCTGGACGGCTGCCGCGTGCCGAAGAGCGCGATGCTCGGCGCGCCGGGCGAGGGCTTCAAGGTGGCGATGTCGGCGCTCGACCGCGGGCGGTTGGGCGTGGCGGCGGGGGCGGTCGGCGTGGCGCAGGCCTGCCTCGACGCTTGCGTGGCCTACACGAAGGAGCGGCGGCAGTTCGGCAAGCGCATAGCCGACTTCGAGATGGTGCAGGCCACGCTGGCCGACATGGCCGCCGACGTCGAGGCCGCCCGCCTGCTGACCTACAAAGCCGCCTGGCTGAAGGACCACGGTCAATCCGCGACCAAAGCAGCCTCAATCGCCAAGCTGTTCGCCACCGAGGCGGCGGTGCGAGCGGCGTCCGAGGCCGTGCTGCTCCACGGCAACCGGGGCTACTCGAACGAGTACCCGGTCGAGCGGCACTACCGCGA
>DASTEB010000557.1:0-2380 GCA_035710025.1 Chloroflexia bacterium | reverse complement strand
TCCACCAGGTCAGGCCCGTACAGGCGCGTAAAGTACGGGCGCGAGTCCATCGTTTCGAGGTAGGTGCTCATCATCTCTGAGGACGCGCCCGACGAGCTGTGGAGCGTGTAGCCGCGCTGGTGCAGCATGCGGATCGCCTCGGGCGCGCCGGGGTAGCCCGACCGCAGCTGGGGGATGATCCAGGCCTCGGCCTCGCGTCCCAGCCGGATGGCCTCTTCGTCGGGCGGCGGCTCGGTACCGGTTATGGCGCACATGCCGCGCACCCAGTCCAGGAAGTACGTGCGCTGAAAGTCGGCGTAGTTCGCGGCCGCGCTCAGGCGGTCGGCCCACGCCCGACCCGTGAACAGCCCGGTAGCGTACGCGGCGTTGGCCTTCGCCCACTCCTCCTGCGAACCGCCAAGCTTGGCCGCCATGTACTCCCCGGTCAATCGCCGCCATTGTACCTTGCGCACCTCGTTGTCGTTCAACACCCCGCCGTCGTCCAGAAAAATCACCACCCCGGGCATTGGCTATGCGCCTCCTGCGTCTGTGTCGTAGCGTACGGGCTATTGTACTATGACGGGAGACGCGGCGGCACGGCCCTTAGCAGAGGCGGTGCCCGCAGGACGCCCGGCGCATAAATTCGCGGGCTACACCTACGAAGTCCGGCCTGCGCCGGACTCTCACTTCGCGACATCGCAGTCATGACCAGTCACGATCTTGTCCAAAGGTGGCCGGCACGGAGTGCCCGGCCCAAAGCCCGCGCAGGCGGGCGACATAGTATAGCCCAGGGCGCAAGCCCTGGGATGCAGCTTTGCTCAGCCGTTGACGACCTGCGCGCTGGGCTGACCTCTGTCGCCGCTTCGAGGCTTGGGGTTTGGATGGCCGCTTTCCCCGGGCTTGCGCCACGGGGCTAAGTTCTTACGCCCGCTTCGCGGGCTGTCTGTGCCGCCACGTCCGGTACGGTGGGACGGCACCTCGAACCGCGCTTCTTCCTACTGGCACCCCGCGCCGATTAGCGATAAGATTATGGTGCTCACGCAAAGGAGGCATAACCATGCAGACAATGGAGTCTATCCGAGCGCCGCGCGGCACGACGCTCCAGTGCAAGGGCTGGCTGCAGGAAGCCGCCCTGCGCATGCTCATGAACAACCTCGACCCCGACGTGGCCGAGCGCCCCCAGGACCTCGTCGTGTACGGGGGCAGCGGCAAGGCCGCGCGCAACTGGCCCTCCCTCATGAAGATCATGCAGTGCCTGCGCGACCTCGAAGCCGACGAGACCCTGCTCGTGCAGAGCGGCAAGCCCGTCGGCGTGTTCAAGACCCACCCCGACGCCCCCCGCGTGCTGATCGCCAACTCCAACCTCGTGCCCCACTGGGCCACTCGCGAGGTCTTCTCAAAGCTCGAGGCGCAGGGCCTCATCATGTACGGGCAGATGACCGCCGGAAGCTGGATCTATATCGGCACGCAGGGCATCCTCCAGGGTACCTACGAAACCTTCTCCGCCGCCGCCCGCAAGCACTACGGCCCGGAAGCCGACCTGCGCGGCAAGCTTGTGCTCACCGCGGGCCTGGGCGGCATGGGCGGCGCACAGCCTCTCGCCGTCACCATGAACAACGGCGTGGCGATCGTCGTGGAGGTCGCCCCCTCGCGCATCCAGCGGCGGCTCGACACCCGCTACCTCGACGTCTCGACCAACACGCTCGACGACGCGCTCGCGCTCGCCGATGCCGCACTCTCCGAGGAGCGGCCTCTCTCCATCGGCCTGCTGGGCAACGCCGCCGACGTATACCCCGAGATGGTGCGCCGCGGCCGCGCCCCCGACATGGTCACCGACCAGACCTCAGCGCACGACCCGCTGAACGGCTACGTGCCCATCGGGCTTGACGTCGAGCATGCGGCGGCCCTGCGCAAGTCCGACCCCGAGGAATACGTGCGGCGGGCGATGGAGTCGATGGCCGTACACGTGCGGGCCATGCTTGACCTGCAGCGCATGGGCTCGGTCACGTTCGACTACGGCAACAACATCCGCCAGCAGGCGTTCGGCCAGGGCGTGACCGACGCGTTCGACTTCCCCGGCTTCGTGCCCGCATATATCCGCCCGCTGTTCTGCGAGGGCAAAGGCCCCTTCCGCTGGGCCGCGCTGTCGGGCGACCCCGAGGACATCTATCGCATCGACGACATGGTGCTGCGCGAGTTCAAGGACAACGCGTCGGTGCAGCGCTGGATACCGATGGCCCGTGAGCGCGTGAAGTTCCAGGGCCTTCCCGCCCGCATCTGCTGGCTGGGCTACGGCGAGCGCGCCCGCTTCGGCGCTGTGGTAAACGACATGGTCGCCTCGGGCGAGGTGAGCGCGCCTATCGTGATCGGCCGCGACCACCTCGACACGGGCAGCGTAGCC
>DASTEB010000556.1:0-17182 GCA_035710025.1 Chloroflexia bacterium | reverse complement strand
AAGGTGGGCGCCGGGGAACGAGTAGGGGCCCGGGGCGAAAAGGGAAAAAGGCGCTGACGGCCCGGCGGTCACCTCGAAGGTGAGCGACCCGCAACCCCTTACCCGGAACAGGGCCGCGCGCTGGGTCGTGTCGCCCTCGGGCACGCTATTGAACACGACCTGGGGCGTGACGAGCTCGACCGTGAGCCCATCGCCCGACACGATGGGGGGCAAGCCCCGCGCGAGCACCCTCGATTCGAGGAGGTCGTCGTCGGGGTAGAAGTACCCGTGCGAGCGGTGGTCCAGCATCGAAGCCGGGGTCGCCCCGCCGATCATGGGGTCGTTCAGGGGCACGAACGTCTCGGCGATCGTATCGCAGCCGGCGCAGTTGTCCAGGGTGTACTGGTCTACGCCGGGGTGGTTGCGCTGCCAGATGGCCCACAGGCGATCCACGTTGCAGTGGTGCAGGTAGAACAGAGGGTCGCGGGGCGATTCGCCCCCGGCCATGGTGCCGCCGGTCCAGGTGTGGCCCGGCACGTGGCTGCCGAACTCCATGGCCCGGAAGTCGGCGTAGGTGTTGGCCTGCAGTTCGTTGATGACCTGGTCGAGCGATGGTAGCTGCTGGCCGGGGGGCGGAGAGGAGGCGCGGTTGTAGTCCCAGTGGTCGAAGCGACCGCCCGTGTTGTCGCGCCCGCCGAAAAACGACTCCCAGGGTTCTGCGTCCAGATTGCGCGAGTCGCTGCGCGTCCAGTCCCAGTAGGGGAGGGTAACGCGAGCATCGAAGGCCCGCAGCTCCTGCTCGACCTCGAGGAGGAAGTACCGGTGCCAGGGGAGGAAGGCAGGGCCGCGGTGGATGCCGTGGTTGAAGTGGTTGCCGTGCTCGCTGGCGTAGGTGTTGATGAGCCCGCGGCTGAAAAGGTCGTTGAATGCCGCGGCCAAGCGGTCGCGCTCATCCGTGCTCAAGTCGATGAAATTCTTCCGACAGCGCATGGCTGGACCTCCCATTCATTAGTCGGCCTTCCCTGGCTTACCTGGGCTACTTGGCTCCTCACCCGGTGGGGTGGCCTTGCCTGGCTTGCCTCATTGCCCTTGGCCTTGCTGGACTTACTGGTGTTGCTCGGCCTTGCTCGGCCTTACTCGGCTTGCTCGGCCTTACTCGGCCCTGCGGGATCTTCGGGATACCTCTCGAAGTAGTGGTCTACGGCGTCCAGCAACGACTTCTGCGGGCGTGCATACGCGTCGTCGAACAGGTTGTAGCCGTCGTCGGTTACGAAGAACCTGCGGCGAACGCCGTCGATCCACAGTTCTTCCCTGCCCTCCTGCCTCCGGATCTGCACGGAGTGGCCCCGGATCTCTTTCCGTTCTACGTCCGACCGCGGCTCCGGCTGCGACCCGGGCTTGGGTCGGGGCTCTGGGGTACCTTTCCTGGTCCTTGGCATCTTGCGTCTCTCTTTCGTAAGGTATGCCGTGCCGGGTCCCGTCGAGCGCAGCCGCAGGTCGGGCGTACGGCACGTTCTTGTTATCTTGTCTCCTCGCCAGCTATGCGGAAGCGATAGCGCGTCCTGGCACGGCGCTCGGGGTACCCGACCCACCCGAGCCCTATGGGTGCCCCCGGCTGGAGCCTGTCCGCTTCCTCGGGAAAGGCGGTGAACCGGTACAGATTCTCCTCGACCTGCTCAGACTCGGCGAGCTCCACGTCTCCCACGTAGAGTGCCGCCGCCAGCGCTCGGACCGGGATCTCGCCGTCCGTGCGCACCAGAAACTCCACACCTTCAGGTGCATCGACTACCTGACCTCGAAACATGTGCTGTCTCGGCTGTCGATACCGCACTCGGACGGCCCGTATCTCCACGATCTTCGGCAGCGCCCATAGTTCAACTCTGGGCGGATCGGGCATCCTGCCTTCTGCATCGGTGTCCATGTGCGCGTCCCCTTCCCTTGAGGCCCGTGACCTCTGTTCATGATCCGGCGCCGCCAGCCGAGGTGAGCGGGCTACACGATCTGCAAGTCGTCGAATGCGATGGCCCGCCGGTCTCCCCTGTTGAGACGAAGCAGCACGGCCCGGACCTTATCCAGTTGGAACCGTGACCTTGGCGGCGCGAAGCACGACCCCTGGAACCGGCACGTCTTCGGCATCGTCTTGGTGTGGTCTATCCCGGAGTCAGCAAGGTCGAACGCGCGCCGCTCGAACGGCCGGGGCAGTCCCCCCACGGCGTTCACATCAACCCACGCTACCGAGCCGCCCGCGTCCTCCAGGCCCAACTCGAACCCCGTCGCCCCCGACGGTATGCTGCGCCCATTATAAACTTCGGCGCTCCGGATCCAGATCTCGCGGTTTCTGAGGTCTACCGGGTCGCGCAATTCCGAGCGGAAAGAGCCGGTCGTCTCGGTCGAGCGCGCCACCATGCCGGTGGTGTTGCCGAAGAAGCTGTCGTTGAAGCGGCCCGCCGCGCCCCGGGTGAAAGGGTGCTCGTCCGCCGACAGGCCGCCCGACTGCGCGGTCGGTGCGCCGAGCGAGTTTTGGCCGATGCCGTTGGCATCGTCGTGGTGGTCGACGTCGGTCGCCTCTGCTTGCGCGAATGAGATGTGCACGTTCCCCGTCTCAACGCCCCAGGGAAGCAAAGCGTCCGACAGGAACCTGAGCGTAGGGTGCCCCAGCAGCACTGCGCGGAAGAAGGCACACCCGTATGCAGACAGGATGCGTTCGTGCGACGAGCGGCTCATAAGGGGAAGCCCGCCGTTGGTATCGTCGTTCAGCCATCTCCTGTTGAAGAAGTTGTGGTTCGCGTGATGCACGTAGAGCTGGCACCTGAACGGGCCCGGGACGGCCTGGTCGTAGAACCGCGCGCCGCTGTTCTCGATCACGTCGCCGTCGGCGGCGGGCAGGATCGTCATGAAGGCGTAGCCGGTCGGCCGGCCGCTCGAGGCCCCCGCATCGACCGGGGCCAGCGATATCACGCCTCGGATCGTCACACCGGGCAGCGAGATGATCTCGGGCACGACAACTACCGCCTCCCCGCCCCGGGAGTGCCCCATGAGCGCCGTTCTGCCGAAATCTAACTTCCCATTGAAAATGGGGCTCCCGCCGGCGCTGAGCGATTGCCAGTGCGCGATCGATGCGACCATGATCTCGGCGCGCTGGCGGATGTTATCTGTCCAGCCGCCCCAGGTGTTCGACAGGTTCATATCCACCGACACCGCGACTATGCCCATGCGTGCCAGCTGCTTCTGGAAATAGTCGTAGCCGAGATGGCTGGGGTCTGAGGCCGAGTGGCGCCCGTGCACCATGAAGACGACTGGTGCCAGGCCTACGACGGCCAGACGCGAATTGAAAGGGGTGTTGTCGCCGTCGCTGTCGGCCGGATAGTACACCGTACCTTTTACCGGGTGCGTCTTGTTGCCGAACACGGTCACGTCAGCGCCGCTGTATTCGGCAAAACCGACCGGGAACAGGTTGAGCGCGGAGGGATCGCCGTCGAGCGGTGGGGCGACGCACTGCGCGCTCAGCTCCAGGGCCGTTTGGCCCTGGCAGCGGGCGAGATCCTGCACCACGTGGATGGTGTCGCCGCTCTGCACGGCCTGCTGGGGAAACCCCACGACGGGGCCGCTGCCTTCGCCCACTTTCACCAGGTTGATATAGACCTTGATCGTCGCGTCCGGCACGAAGCTGGTGAGCACGACCTGCATGTCGCCCACCTGAACGGGGGCAACACCGGGCGCCGGGAGCGACGAGCAGGGCTGGGCCGTGCCCGAGCCCGGGGGGCTGGAGGGATCGCCGGGGCACAACTGCTGCGTCACCGAGAAGACCTCACCCACCGAGAAGGGCGGGTTCAAGCCCACGTGGTGCCTCTGGCCCCACGTCCGCCACGTCCCCTGGTTGGCGGCGCCGCGGGTGAGGGTGAAGCGCGCTCCATTCGACAGGTTGGTGATGGTGAGTTGCTCTCCGCCTTCGTAGATCGGCTCAAAGGCCGGCGTCGGCATGGGGGAGGGGGGCGCCTGAGCTACGTGCAGCTCGGAGGACGGACTTGGATCTGCGCACAGCTCGGCGAGCGCAAGCACCTGGTCGCCCAGCTCGTAGGCGGGGTTGACGTTGATGCCCTGGTGGGCCGCGGCGCCGTCCACCCGTCCCACCTCGGCGCCATCCGCGGTGATCCAGACGTTGCACCCGATGAGGAGGTTTGATACCCCGGTGCGCAGGCCGCACTGGTGCACGGGCGCAGGGTTGATCTCGGGGCGAGGCGGGCCCGCCGGGTAGTCTTCGGTATGATCGCGCACCGTGCCCGGCGCAGACCAGTCGCTCGTGACGCCGCCCGAGTGCTGGCGGGCTCTCACTACCTGACCGGTGTCAAGGGGGCTGGGTAGCTTGATGATCGCGCCGTGGGGTTGGGGGAAGCCGCCTGGCTCGTTACTTACCACGACACTGCCGTCGACTTCGACGTCGAGCGTAGCGTGCGTCTTGTAGCCCCGCACATTGACTACCGTGGCGCACCTGTAGAGGGGCTCAGCGACGATGGGTGGGGAGATCAACTCGTCGTTTTCCTGGAGTTCCAGGCGTCTGCGTGGGACTTCCATCCGCACCTCCCTAAGGGGCTGATGGGGTGTGCGCAAGCTCTGCCGCGAGCCTGCTGCCAGCGCAATACGTGCTGCCGCGAGCCTGCCGCGAGCCTGCCGCGAGCGTGTCGTGCGCGTGTCGTGTGGGGTGCATTATGACCGTGTTTGTCCAGATACGCATCACCCCAAGTAGCTATTATCGGGGTCCAGATTGCTGTGCGCAGAGTGGGCCCCAGGCCAGCAGTCCAGGTTGGCCGTCCGGGCTGAGGGCTCAAAATGTGCTGCGGTACGATCATAGACATGTCTCGCACAAAGCCGATCATGATCGGCCACTCCGCAGCCATATCAGCACAGGCGAACCGGCGGCTGTTGGAGCAATGCCATGCAAAGCGCCCGTTGATCTACTACGGTGAGGGGCGTGGCACAGTCGGGGTCGCCGAAGTCAGAATAGCCCGGGGTCAGGACACCCAATTCGGGATAGGCCGAGCGCTATCTCGCTACCTGCATGTTGTTCGCCGAGGTAAGTACCTCGCCCCGAAACCAAAGTCCACAGTTTCGCACCGCGACCCCGCCAGGTTGCCGGAGCCTCAGTGACTAAGCGACTATTCACTGCAGAGGCTCCATTAGCTCTGGGACATCGTTCATGCGGCTGCTCACCACACCCGATACTGGATATGTTATCGTAAGTTCCTCGGGCCAAGGCCGTAAGAGGGGAAACGAGCTCCTCAATATGTCGGTTGTCCTCGTTGAGCCATACTACTTCAAGGTCACTCGGCAAGATGACCGGGATACGGGAGTGAATGGCAGAGAGGGCATCATTAGCCTTGGTTGTCACTATCGTGTATGTCTTCAGATCCTCTCCGCCCTGTCCTCGCCATATGTCGTACAATCCCGCGAATGCAAATACTTCATCCACCTCGTCTACCTGATCTGGCTCGCGACCTTCGCTCCGCAATCTTATCGCGAATGGCTGCTCTCTCGGCTCCCGCGGCCCGCCTGGCTCAGACCAGTACGACCTTTGCGGTGTCCATCCTTGCCGCCTTCCGCCCACTCAAGATCCCGGTGGCTTGGTCCAGTCTAGACTCTCGCTGTATCCAGGCTTTCGTATACCAACAGGATAGTCACCTGATCGAGTGGCGTTCCCGCATCATCCAGGTTCTTGGTGAAGGTGTGGCGAAGAGTGGGCGTTGCTGTAACAGAGCCTGATTTCGTGTCCAGCTTTTGTGGATACGGACATAGTATTGCTATCTCGTACGATTTAGCGCATAATGTCGGCACTCCGCCGGCTCAGACATTATAGAGTCGTGGTGACATGATGCCGCTCGCCGACTACCCACGCTGGCCGCACTACGTCGAAAGGCGAGTTATCCAGCAATTCCAGCAAGGCAAAAGGTAAGGAGATGCCGCAGTGCCCAGAATTATCTCTGTCCATTCCTTTCGAGGGGGTACCGGCAAATCTAACACCACGGCTAACGTGGCGACACTCCTGGCAGCGGCAGGGCGGCGCGTGGGTGTAATTGACACCGACATCCAGTCACCGGGCATTCACATACTCTTCGGCCTGGAAGGTGAGGCAATTACAGCCTCACTTAATGACTATTTGTGGCATGGACGCGACATCAAGGAGACGGCCCACGACGTCACACCTAACCTCGACGGCAACCTCAAGGGCCGCTTGTATCTCATCCCCTCCAGTATAAAACCGGGCGAAATTACCCGGGTGCTGCGCGAAGGCTATGATGCCCAAAAGCTGACTATGGGCTTCCGCAGATTGCTGGATGCGCTAGACCTGGATGTGTTGCTAATTGACACCCACCCCGGCCTGAATGAGGAAACCCTGCTTTCCATCGTCATTTCCCACGCTCTGGCGGTTGTTATGCGGCCCGACAAGCAAGACTATGAAGGGACGGGCATTACTGTGAAAGTGGCCCGGCAACTAAACGTCCCGCGCATGATGCTGATCGTCAATAAAACGCCACCCACGCTCGAGTCTGAAGCCGTTCGGATCAAGGTGGAGCAAGCTTACGGCTGCGAAGTAGCAGCGGTGCTGCCTCACTCCGACGAAATGATGAACCTGGCCAGCGAAGGCATTTTTGTTCTGCGCTATCCGGACCACCCGGTCACCGAACTGTATCGGCAGGTGGCGGCAAGGTTGATGGCGTAGGGATCGTGGGGGTGGACTTGCATGGCCGATTTCTTCTCGCGTGAGCAAGTCCTAGGTGGCCTGCCGGCTCGGCAGGCCACTGCGGTTCTCTTTGCGATCAAGAGCCGCACCGCATACCTCATGACTCAGTCGCGACAGGCTGTGGCCCGCTTCGCCACGCCAAAGACCTCCGAGCTCCTCGAGCGTGACTTTCTGCAAGCCCTGGCGCAGGGACGTGACTTACCCTTGCGCCCAACAATCCAGGACCTGGAGCGTTACGCCCCGGAATGGGCTGCCTTGGTGCCCGCTAATCCAGGTGTTCAGGCAGCTATCGCCCACATGCTAGCCAAGGAATATATCTTCGCTTATCAGCAGGTGCCCAGGCTGCGGCGAGCGTTAGCCCTGGACGATGAAACGGTCAAAGAAGCGTATGAACGCCAAAACCTGCGGCCTCTCCAGGGGATCTACGCTCTACATAGTCCGCTCAAGGAGCGCTGGCGTTGGCTGTGGGCGGGCCTCGCTCAGCGATTAGAAGAGATATCGCCCTTCTGGACAGCTTTCGCCCTGACCCTGACGGAGATTGTGGGAGCTAGTATCCTGGCCTTGCCAATCGCTCTGGCCGGCCTTGGTCCGCTCGCTGGCGTAGTGCTGCTGCTGGTACTTGGAGTAGTGAACGTCATGACCCTGGCCAGCGTAACGGAAGCTGTTACGCGTAACGGCAATATGCGCTACGGACGCACTTTCTTGGGCCGGTTGGTGGGCGACTATTTGGGGGGTGTAGGCACCCTCATCCTCACCTTAGCGCTGTTGCTCCTGCTGCCATTGATCTTTATCACCTATTACGTAGGAGTGGCAACCACGCTGGCTCAGGCCACCGGAATCTCGAACCTGGTGTGGCCGGCCTTTCTTTTCCTCGTCGGATTTTACTACTTGCGCCGTGAATCGCTCGATGCAACTATTGCTTCGGCACTACTCATCGGCGCCATCAACATCGGCCTTATCGTCATTCTATCCTTGCTCACCCTACCCCATGTGAAGCTTGAAAACTTGCTCTATATACAGCTGCCCTTCGGCGGGGATCAACCTTTCTCGCCGGATATTTTGAAACTCGTTTTCGGCATAATTCTGGCGGCTTACTTTGGACATACCACTGTGGGCAATATGGCGAAAGTAGTATTGCGTCGCGACCCAAGCGGGCGCACCATGCTGCGGGGTAACGTGGCCGCGATGCTGGCAGCCATGGGGCTGTATATACTGTGGGTGATAGCGGTCAACGGAGCGGTTGCACCGGCTGTACTGGCCGACACTTCGGGCACGGCTTTGATCCCACTGGCCGCCGCAGTCGGACCTAGCGTCTATATCTTCGGGTCGGCCTTCGTTATTCTCGGGATGGGCATGGGCTCTATCCACTATGCGCTGGCAATCTTCAACCAGACCCGCGAATGGCTGCCGGGCCGGCGGGTCGGGCGAGCCTGGGAGATGGTCTTGAGTAAGCGAGGGCGGTTCTGGATCGGCGTCGCGCCCGTAGCGCTCCTCGTCTTACTGATAGAATGGCTTCTGTGGACGGATCGAGTATCGTTCGCCGAGCCGTTGGGCTTTCTTGGAGTGGTCACGATGGCGGTAGTCGGTGGCATTTTCCCGATGCTCATGCTGGTTGCCAGCCGGCGCAATGGGGAGTATGTACCGGTCCCGGTCTGGCGCTTTCTGGGGCACCCGCTGGTCGTCGGTGGCATCTATTTGATCTTCCTGGCCAGCCTAATATTGCACGGCCTGGTCATCTGGCAAGACCCATTCCAAAGGTCGATAGCCTTATTGGCAGGTGCCATCATGGTGGTGATCCCCTTCCTGTTTCTCCGGCGCGGCGCTTTTGTTCGCCGCGCCATCCTGGAACTCCGCGCCGATCAAAACCCTACCCGACCCGCGATGCTCAATATGGTCGTTGAGGGAAGGTCGTTGCCGGTGCGGGCATGTTTGGTGTATGCCGATCCAGAAGAGAATCGAGAAATTGCTGCGGGGGAAGTACCCGATTTCAAGTCCCTTGGTTCGATCAAAGTTCACCTACCGGCCACACGGGCCACACAGCTCAAGGTGTGGCTGCACCAACTGACGCCGGAGGGAGAATCAGAGGGACTGCCTGCATCTGTATCGGTAGCGTGGGTCGATCGGAAGCGGGAATATGAGCTGAGTTCGGCGAACGGGCAGGTGACTCTACCTTTCAGCGGCGAAGCCTGCGAAATCGAGATGGCGTTTCGACGCGAATCGGTGAGCGGACAGTGGAGCGATTTGCAGGGTCTTTCGTCATGAGGGGGAGGGCGTCGAATGCTGAATAAATCTCTACAGAGCGGACGCGGCATCGGTTCTGTGCTGGTGTTGTTACCAGTGGTGTTGTTGAGCGCCTGCGGCGGCCCCGTTCCGCCCCAGCCAGGGCCGGCCACCGAACCTACCGCTGCTCCAACCGTTATGCCTACCTCCGGTGAGGTTGCGGCCACGACAGCTCCTGTGGAGACCGCCGGCAGCCGAGGAACGGGCGACACGCTTCGTATGATCTATTTCCAGGCCCCGACCGTTCTCAACCCCCACCTGTCGGCGGGCACGAAAGATCTGTCGGCCAGCCGCATCGTCTACGAACCCCTGGCCACTTTCGATAAAGACGGCAACATGGTACCTCTGCTGGCTGCCGAAGTCCCCTCGACTGCCAACGGCAGCGTGGCAGCGGACGGAAAATCGGTTACCTGGAAACTGAAGCAAGGCATCAAGTGGGGGGATGGGGAGCCGTTTACCTCCGCCGACGTCGTCTTTACTTACAACTATGTGAGCAATCCCAAGGTCAAATCGACCAGCGCGGCTGTGTATACCGATATCGAGAGTATCAAGGCCACCGGTGACTACACGGTCATGATCAACTTCAAGAAGGTGAACCCCGCATGGGCGCTACCCTTTACGGGCCCGCAGGGCGCGATTATTCCTCGCCATCTTTTTGAGGCCTACAACGGCCCGAACGCGTCGGAGGCGGCGGTCAATCTGAAGGCTGTAGGCACCGGGCCCTATCGTGTGGTGGAGTACAAGAAAGAAGACGTTATCATCGTCGGTGGCTCTGCCGTCAATACGATAAAGATCATCTACGAAGTCAATCCCTACTACCGGGAGGCAGACAAGCCGTACTTCAGCCGCCTGGAATTGCTGGGCGGCGGCGACGTCACCCTGGCGGCCCGGGCCGTGCAGGATGGGCTTGTCGATTACGCGTGGAATCTGGCGGTGGACGACACAATGCTGGACGAGGTGGAATCGGGTGGGAAATCGAAGGTCTACCCTGTGGCCACCTCGTTTGTCGAGCGGATCATGCTCAACTTCACCGATCCGAACAGAGAAACGTCCGATGGCGAGCGTTCCAGCGTGCAGTTCCCGCATCCCTTCCTAACCGACAAGCAGGTGCGCCAGGCTATTTCCATGGCAATTGACCGGCAGTCTATCGCGGAGGCCTATGGGCGCGGAGGTAAACTGACTAACAATATCCTCACGGAACCGCCCGCCTATAGCTCGCCGAACACTTCAATCGAATTTAATCCAGACAAGGCAAGTACCCTGCTGGATGAGGCCGGCTGGAAAGATACTGATGGCGACGGCGTGCGGGAAAAGGATGAGATCAAGCTGAAGCTCCTGTTCCAGACGTCCGTACAACCTCTGCGTCAGTTGGCGCAGGAGGTGGTCAAAGGGAATCTCGAAGCCATCGGCTTTGAGGTGGAACTAAAGAACATCGACTCCAGCCTCTTCTTCGGCCCGCCAAAAGATACCACCGACACCCGGCGCCAGTTCTACGCCGATTTGGAAGAATACGCCTTCAGCCCCAAGAACCCGGACCCGGGCGCATACATGGTGGGCTGGACCTGTGCGGAAATCGCGCAAAAATCAAACGACTGGGCCTTGTCCAACTGGGCGCGCTACTGCAACCCGGCCTACGATGCACTATACGAGCAGGCCAAGACCGAGATCGATCCTGAGAACCGCCGGCAGCTTTTCATCCAGATGAATGACCTCCTTATCGAAGATGCTGCCGTAATCCCGCTGGTGCACCTGAGTTTCCCGGTCGGATTGACCACAGATGTGACAGGGTTCGATTTTACGCCGTGGGATGTAGAGGTCTGGAATGTTGAGGATTGGCGGCGGAAGTAGAAGCAGTTGAAGCAGCTGAAGCAGCTGAAGGAGCTGAAATAGGTGCTGAAAGGGTTACCTTGGCAATGCACAACTCCGGCCCTCCTGACGGCTTGATCGCCCTGAAACAATCTGCTCCCCAAGAGCCGACCAGGACCGCAGGTAGCAGATTGTTCAGGAAGATGACGATCGGCAGGAAGCTGACGATCGGCTTCGGTCTGTTGGGGGCATTAACGCTGTTTGTGATCGGGCTGAGTTACCTGGGCAGTTACCTGGCCACCGTAAACATCAACCGCACCGGCGACGTGCGCGTGCCCACGGCACTGACCTCGGCAAGTGCTCAAGCCAACTTGCTCCGGATGCAGGCCGACCTGCAGGCGTACCTGGCGCTGGGGGATGGCGCGTACCGCGAGAGCTACGAGCAGGCCAGGCAAGCTTTTGAAGCCGACTTGGCTGGATTGGACCAACTGGCACACAAAGACGAGACCTCCATCTCGAATCCTGAGTTCAACCGCCGGCTCGAGGACCTGCGTAACGCCTATACCCGGTGGTCCGCCTTGCCAGAGCGATTATTCGATTTGCGTGACGACCAGTTGAAGCGGGAGCCGGCCCTGCGCATCCTGATTGAAGAAGCGAACCCTCTGATCGCGTCCATACTTGTGAATGTAAACACCATCATTTCCACTCAGCGCCAACGCGAGGCCTCGGCAGAGAACATGACCCTGTTGGGCAACATGGCAGATTTTCAGGCGTCGTTTTTCGCTATGGTTGCCGGCCTGCGGGGCTACGTAACCACGGGCAGAGACAGCTTCCAATTCGAATACACAGCAAACTTGACCGTGAACGACTCGGCCTGGGAGCAACTCCTCCGGCAGGAAAGTCGATTAGTGTCAACGCAACGCGACAACCTGCAGGAGATTGCACAGTCCCGTGAAGCCTTCCTAGAACTCCCGCCTCGAATGCTGGATGCGGTCAAAGGCGAACACGCTCGTGAAGACCTGTTCCTCTTCCGAACTGAAGCGGTGCCTTTGGCGGAGACCACTTTGCAGTCATTGAATGAGCTGACCACTGCCGAGCAAGCTTTACTGCAGGCCGATCTCAGTGAAGGTCGCGAACAACTGGCCACAGCCCAGTGGCAGACGGCGGCGGGGGGCGTGGTCGCACTGCTTCTCGGCCTGGTGCTGGCCCTCGTCTTTCGGGAGAACATCGCCGGGCCGGTTCGCCGCCTGACCGCTGTAGCCGAACAGATCGGGGCCGGGGATCTAGCGGCGCAGGCTCCGGTCGAATCGGGGGACGAGATCGGTACGCTGGCCGTGACGTTCAACCAGATGACTCGCCGGTTGAACGAGACCTTGAGCGCCCTGGAACACCGCCGGAGCGATCTGCAAGTGACGGCTGAGACCCTGCGCCGGCAAAACGAGTACCTGGCAGCTTTGCAAGACACCAGCCTGGGCTTGATGAGCCGGCTCGACCTGAATGATCTACTCGAAGCACTGGTCACGAGGGCCGCACACCTGCTGGAAGCGCCTCATGGGCTGGTATACCTATTGGAGCCGGAGGCCGGGGCGCTCGAGCGCAAGGTTGGGGTGGGGGTTTTCAGCCGAGACCTCGCTAATCACATAAAACCGGGTGAAGGGCTGGCGGGCAAAGTATGGCAGACCGGCCAACCTCTGATAGTCGACGACTACGATTCGTGGCCTGGACGTGTCGGTGATTTTGAGCGTGGCGTGATCGGCGCTTTGATGGAGCTCCCTCTGACTCGAAGTGGGATCGCAGAAGCCCCCGGCCCGCAGGTAGTGGGTGTGATCGGTCTGGCCCATGATGCAGGATCTGATCGGACTTTTGGCCGGGCTGAAGTAGAGGTATTGAGCCAATTCGCCCAACTTGCCTCGGTTGCTCTGGATAACGCTCACCTCTTCCAGGCGGAACGTGCAAGGGCAGCGCGGCAGGCTGCCTTGAACCGCCTCAGCGAGGCGATCGCAGGCGCTCTGGACGAAGAGGATATCTGCCGTCGCGTAGTTGAAGGCCTACAAGATGAAGCTCTGGGCTTTGCCTATGTTGCCATTCACCTGCTGGACCCGGCGAGCGGTGAGTGGGTCGGTCAGACGAGCGCCGGGGTTTCCAGCATCGCCGCAAACTCGGAGTTGCGGCACGATCAAGTGGTGAGAGAACAGCTACTAATCGAGGGCCAGCTTCATTACATCCCGGACCTGGCGCAGATATCGAGTTACGTGCCTGCCCGGGGCAGTGGCTCGGACGTTGAAGTACCTCTAAAGGTAGCCACGGAAGTAATAGGAGTGCTGGTGGCCCACAGACATCAGCCACATGGCTTCAGCCAGGACGATCTGGACGTGCTCACCGCGGCTGCCAACCAGGCCGGGGTTGCTCTGGGCAGGGCGCGGCTGCTGGAGGAAACCAAGGAAGCCAGAGCAGCCGCCGAAGCCGCCAACCAGGTGAAGGGCGCCTTCCTCTCCACAGTCAGTCACGAGCTGCGCACCCCGCTCACCTCCGTTCTTGGCTTTGCCAAGCTCAGCCAGGAGAGCCTGGAAAACAGACTCTTTCCCCACATCCAGACCGATGACCGCAAAATCCAGAGAGAGATGCGGCACGTCAAGGAAAACCTGGAGATCATCATCAGTGAAGGGGAGCGACTGACCACCTTGATCAACGATGTGCTCGATTTAGCAAAGATTGAAGCAGGAAAAGTCGAGTGGCACATGCAGCCGGTGGCTATCTCCAGCGTGATCGACAGGGCAACTGCCGCTACCGCTTCTCTCTTTGAGAAGAAGGGACTTCTCCTGATCAAGGAGGTTGACACCGATCTACCGGAGCTAGTGGGTGATCAGGACAAACTGATCCAGGTGGTGATCAATCTGATTTCAAACGCAGTCAAGTTCACGGAGCAAGGCTCCGTGACGTGCCGGGCGCAGCGTACCGCGGGCAATAATGAAGCCAGGGGTGAAGGCACCGGAATTATAGTCAGCGTTAGCGACACAGGCCCAGGCATTGCGCCGGAAGACCAACCTACAGTCTTCGAGAAGTTCAAGCAAGTTGGCGACACGCTGACGGACAAGCCCAAGGGAACCGGCCTGGGCCTCTCCATATGCAAAGAGATTGTGGAATATCATGGCGGGCGCATCTGGTTAGAAAGCGAGTTGGGTGAGGGCAGCACCTTCTCCTTTACGATACCCGTGCCGACTAATGAATAGAGGGGGAGTTCATTTCGTGGAGCAGCGAATACTAATCGCGGATGACGAGCAACATATCAGGCTGTTACTGGAGCGAACACTGCTCCGGTACGAAGATGAGGGCGTCGATATCCTTATTGCAGATAACGGTGAGGCTGCGCTGGAGATGATCGAGACTGAAAGACCAAAACTGGTCTTTCTGGACGTGATGATGCCCAAGATGAACGGCTTTGATGTGTGCCGAAAGGTCAAGAGGGAGTTGGGGCTGGAAGACGTCTATATTGTCCTGCTGACCGCAAAGGGGCAGGAATTTGATAGGCAAAGAGGTGAAGAAGTCGGAGCCGACATCTACATGACGAAGCCGTTTGACCCGGACGAAATTCGGAGCAAAGTTGAAGAAGTGTTGGGGCTGTAAACTATGACCGAGGTAAAGCTGAAAAGACTCCTATCCAAGCGGAATGAGGCGGCCGCTCTCGTCAGCGCCCTGATTGAGGCCACTGATGCCAATATCAGCGTTCAAGGCCCTGACGGCAACATCCTTATGACTTTGAGCCAGGTAGGGCAGGTGGGGGAAGGCAATCCTCCTCAGGGCAGATACCCCGTAAAGTGTGGTGACAATATCATCGGTTGGGCGGTAGGCCAGGGACGAGCTGAACTCGCTGCAGCGCTCCTAACGCACCTGGCGAACAGAGAAGCTGAAAAAGACACCCTGGCCGACGAGATACTGGAACGGTACCGTGAGCTCAACCTGCTCTACAACCTGTCGGAAAGGCTGGCCGCCTCCCTCGAAGTAGCCGTAGTCGCCCAAACAGCCCTCGACGAAGCTCGCCGGCTGATCAGAGCGACTGTTGGGTGCGTCATGTTGCTCGACGAAGGGCAGGGAACACTTGACACCGTCGCAGCTTTCGGCCTCGATTTTCAGTCAAAGCCGCGAACCGAACCGGCCCGAGACATTATCCAGAGGGCTATTGCAGGCGCCAAAGGCGAACTGGTGAACGAGATTCAGGGTGGTGTTCAGTACGGATATGGTCAAGGTGAACGATCGACCGCGCTTACTTCTCTCGTCTGCGCTCCGTTGAAGACGAAGAACCGTGTCATCGGAGTGATCGCCTTAGGAGTAGAGGATAGCGGCGTTGTTTACGCGGCGGCAGACCTCAAACTGCTCAATACCGTCGCTTCACAAACAGCTCCGGCTGTCGAGAATGCGTTGCTTTACGAAAAGACGCTGCGGGAGGCAAGGGAGCGCGAGGAGAGATTACAGCAACAGGTCGAGGATTTGCGGATCGAACTTGACGAAGCACGCCAGGCCAAACAGGTGGCTGAGATAACCGAGTCGGATTACTTTCGGCAGTTGCGCTATCAGGCAGATAACCTGCGGGAGATCATCGAGAAGCCGTAAGCTATGTGAAACGGACTGATAGTTCCAACGCAGGTGTTTCAGAACCTGTTCTTCTTCCTCCTCGGGCTCCGCGTGAACCACCGGGGATCTCGATCCGGCGAGCCAGCAGATCTGGCAGATCCCCCGCTAGCTGTCCCCGCATCGACACACGTGGAAAGAACTGCGACGAATGCCTGCTCAGCGCCGCAACACGGACGGTTCGTGCTGACATGCGAGGGTAGATACCCTAATCCTGGCCGTCCGTCACCCAAGAGCGCTGCGTCCATTAGCGTACAATACGGTTCCGTTGCTACTCACGGGCCTCATCCATCTGTCCATTTCCACCCTGAGCAAAGTCCCGGAGGCGAAGGGCTGTCGGCTACGAGCGATGCGCCGCATCTGCGGACGTCGACCATACTCTCGGCTGCACACTCGCAAGAGCGGCCGCCCGCGTCAGGGCCAGGTACTTATCGAGTCTGGGAAAGGTGAACCACACGGTCCCGAAGGCGGCGACCAGGCCGGTTGACACGCGTAGCCACCAGTTTAGCGAAAGGAACTGCGACCCCACGAGAAACGAGCCGAATATGGGGTCGCCCAAAGACCCGTCGCGCAGGCCGAACATGTGACTGAAGCCGTCCAGGGCCATGGGCACCAGGGTCAATACAAAGCCCCACAGCGGGATCGCCCGGGGCAACATCCCGAACGAGGATGCGCTCCCCTCGCCTCGTGAACCGGGGAGCGTGGTCATGCGCGTGGCCCAGGCGTACAGCAGCCCGAAACCGAAAAGGCCCCCATAGATGGCGGCGTTACGCCAGCAGAAGGCTACCTGGTATCCGAACAGGGTGGCTGCACGCTCGGGCAACTGGTGGCACAGCAGCAAGTACAGGGTATAGATGGGGTCGGCGAGCCCCCACCAGCCCGCGGCAGCGAACACCGGCGCGAGCCACGGCAGCACTGCCAACACCCCAAACGCCAGCAGCGTGTACCGAAGCCAGGAGCGCGATGCCGCTCTGCCGGCGGAGGCGCGCAGCCTCGCAGGTTCCGTCACGTGCTCGGGGCGGGTCGGGGTGTAACCGCGCAAAACCCCGACGGCGTAACGCTCGGCGGTGTCCTCGGCCGAGCCCACCAGCGTCAGGCCACGCCGGGCTAACTCCGCGCGAATCCTGCGTAAGGCCTCGTCGGTGGTGTCTTCCACACATCGGATGATAGCCTACGAGGCTGAATGCCCTCTTAAGCGACGCTGAGAGTTTGCTGAAAGTGCAGTTGCGGTCGGACAGCTAACAGGCCGGTAAGTCCAGGGTAGGGGATCGCGGGCAACATGGCCGGAAGAAGAGAAGGGCCGCGAGCTAGTGCACGTGGTCGCGGCCCTTGTCTACGCAGCCATTCAGTCAGACAGGATGTCGCGCTTTATCTGCTCGTACTGTTCGCGGTCGACCTCGCCCCGGGCGTACCTCTGATTCAGTATGTCCAGCGCGCTCTGCCGGCCGGAGCCGCTTTCGGGGCTTTCCAGGTCACGGCCGGGGCCTACGGTGCCGCCGGTGGACCCGCCCCCGAAGTACCCCTGCCTGAAAAGCCAGACAGCCACGAGGACGATGCCTCCGATGAGCAGAACCCAGAAGAGCAGCATGACGAGCCAGCCCCACCAGCCGTTCGCGCCCGTCCCGAGACCGCCCATCATACCGAAGCCCATCATGCCCATGAAGGGCATCGCGAGCACCGGCAGGAGCACGACCACACCGAGTACCACCAGCACCACTATCCCCAATGAGTTTCTGCTTTGTCCGTTCATACCTT
>DASTEB010000555.1:0-4557 GCA_035710025.1 Chloroflexia bacterium | reverse complement strand
CTTCCTCCAAGGAGCCAACCGCCGTGAAAGACTACACCCGGCGCTTCAGCACCCGCGCCGACAACTACGCCCGCTACCGCCCCTCATACCCCGAGCAGGTGCTCGACGTGCTCCGGCAGGAGTGCGGCCTCAGCCCCGGCGCGATCGTGGCCGACATCGGCTCGGGCACCGGCCTGCTCACCGAGCTGTTCCTGCGTAACGGCAACACTGTGTATGCCGTCGAGCCGAACCGCGAGATGCGCGAGGCCGCCGAGCGGCTGCTGGCCCACTACGAGCGTTTCCACAGCGTGGACGGCACCGCCGAGGACACGGGCCTGCCGTACCGCAGCGTGCAGTTCGTCACCGCTGGGCAGGCATTCCACTGGTTCGATCCCGACAGGGCGCGTTCCGAGTTCGTCCGCATCCTGGAGCGGGGCGGCTGGTGTGTGCTCGTGTGGAACGACCGGCGCACCGGCTCGACCCCCTTCCTGCGCGAGTACGAAGAGCTGATCCGCCGGAACGCCCCGGAGTACGAGCGCGTCACCCACAAGCAGCTCGGCGGGGATGATATGTCCCGGCTCTTCGGCCCCGGCGGCTACCGTTCGGCCTCGTTCCCCAACCACCAGGTGTTCGACTTCGAGGGGCTGCGCGGCCGCCTCCTCTCCTCCTCGTATGCCCCCGAGCCGGGCCGGCCGGGCCACGACGCGATGATGGCCCGCCTGCGCGAGATCTTCGACGCGCACCGGCAGGACGGCAAGGTCACGTTCGAGTACGACACGCAGATGTTCTTCGGGCGGCTGACTTAGGCAGAGCGTGTAAGTCTTTCACTGATTGCCTGAAACTCGTCCAAATTTGGTACTTCCCACCTATTGTATTCCGTAATACTTGCCTGTATAATTGCGCCTCACGACGACGTGAGCAGCAGGTAACCACCGGGAGGGCGCTCTCCCAGGCCGGCGCACGCTGCATCCTCCGGTTCCCGCAGCCTCTCGCCTCGCGGCCGTCGTGAAGGCGGGCCACACCCCCGTGGCCCCGGCGTGAGTCCTCTCAGGATCAAGGAGGTGTAGACTTGAAACGGTCTCGCTTTACCTGGCTTTCCTTCCTCGCCGCCCTCGCTCTGCTCGTTTCGTTCGCGCCCGGCCCCTCGTCGTTCGCCCAGGACACCACCGGCGCAGGCTCCCCCGCCAAGTCGGGCCAGCGAGCGGACGCCACCGGCCCCGCCGTGCCCGGCCAGTTCGTGGTCAAGTTCAGGGGCGATATGGCAGGCCACGCCCGCGAAGCCGCCATCCGCGACCTCGGCGGCCGCATCTTCGACCGCATCCCCAGTCAGGATGTGGAAGCGGTCGAGTTCCCCGAGCTTGCCAGGGCGAAAGCTGACGCAGCCTCTCCCGCGGCCCAGCGCATCATCTCAGCCCTCAAGCAGAACCCCAACGTCGAATACGTCGAGCCTAACTTCATCTACTCCACAACCTTCACGCCCAACGACCCGGGCCTCGGCCAGCAGTGGGCCTGGAACCGCATTCAGGCATTCCAGGCCTGGGACGTAACACAGGGCAGCAGCAGCACCGTGATCGGCATCGTCGACACCGGCATCCAGCGCACCCACCCCGACCTCGACTCCAAGATCGTGGCCGGGTACGACTACGTGCAGGGCGACACCGCGCCCGACGACGGCAACGGCCACGGCACGCACGTGGCGGGCACTTCGGCCGCCGAGACCAACAACGGCACAGGAGGAGCGGGCACCTGCCCCAACTGCCGCCTCATGCCGGTGCGCGTGCTCGACAACAACGGCTCGGGCAGCCTGGTCAACGTGGCCAACGGCATCAACTTCGCTTCCACCAACGGCGCGAAGGTGATCAATCTCAGCCTGGGCGGGCCCGGCTCGTCCACGCTGCAGACCGCGGTGAACAACGCGTGGAACCGCGGCACCTTCCTGGCGTGCGCGGCGGGCAACAGCAACACCTCAAACACGTCGAGCGCGTATCCCGCGGCGTATGCCAACTGCTTCGCCATCGCCTCGACCACCAGCACGGATGCGCGGTCGTCCTTCTCCAACTACGGCTCGTGGGTCGAGGTGGCGGCGCCCGGCTCGTCCATCTACTCCACCTGGATCAACAGCGGCTATAACACCATCAGCGGCACGTCGATGGCGACCCCGCACGTGGCCGGCCTGGCGGGCCTGCTCGCCTCGCAGGGGCTGACCAACAGCCAGATCAGGACGCGCCTGTGCGACACCGCCGACGACATCAGCGGCACCGGCACCTACTGGACCTGCGGCCGCATCAACGCCTACCGCGCGGTGACCGGCGGGGGCGGCGGCCAGACCCCCACTCCCACGCCCACCTCGCCGCCGAGCGGCACCGAGCGCATCGTGAACGGCGGCTTCGAGAACGGCACCAGCCCGTGGGTGCAGTCGTCGGCCAACGGCTACCAGCTGATCGACAGGACGCGCCCGCATAGTGGCTCGTACAGCGCCTGGCTCTGCGGCTACAACTACTGCAACGACCAGATCTACCAGACGATCACCGTGCCGACCAACGGCACCCTGACCTACTGGTGGTACATGTCAACGTCGGAGACCACCCACCCGTGGGACTACTTCCGCGTGCGCCTGTACAACACCAGCGGCGGGCTGATCGCTACCCTGCGCACCTGGCACGACGGCAGCGGCGCGGGGGTGTGGCGGCAAGACTCGATCAGCCTGGCGAGCTACGCCGGGCAGACGGTGCGCGTCCACTTCGGCGCCACCACCGACAGCTACCTCACCACCAGCTTCTTCGTGGACGATGTGAGCGTGCGCTAACCGGCCCAAGCGCACACCAAGCAGAGCGGCGGCCCGGCCTGGCACCCAGGGGCCGCCGCTCTTTTCGATTCACACAAAGGCGCAAAGGCCGCAAAGGTTTTAGGGCTTTGAAGCGCAGAGACGCATAGGTCACGCAGAGTAATTGTTGGGGGGTGGTACCCGGGTAAGGTTAGGTACCGTGCCCCATTCATAATCTTTGCGGCCTTTGTGTTAAGCAAGAAATTCCGGTATAATTGTGGGTGCGGGCCTGTAGCTTAGCTGGGAGAGCGCCGCCTTTGCACGGCGGAGGTCAGGAGTTCGAGTCTCCTCAGGTCCACCAACATATAGGGATGTGAAAGAGGTGGGGCCGGTGGGCTCCGCCTCGTTTTGCTTAAGGTTGCTGTGGGGATCAGCGGGCGGCTACGTGCGCGCCCCAGTCGGCGGAGTCGAGGTGGCGGATGTGCTGGGAGAATAGCCAGGCGTGCCCGTCGAGGTCCTCGGCTACGTACTGGCGCTCGCCGTACACCGTGTCGTTCAGCTCTTCCACGATGCGGGCGCCCGCCGCCTTCGCCCAGGCGTAGTGCGCCTCGACGTCGACCACGAACACCGACAGGTACTGCGTGCCCTGGCCCAGCTCGGCCGGCGTCTTGCGGCCCCGGGCGAGCTCCAGCATGACCCACGCATCGCCCAGGTGGGCCTGCGCGCCCTGCGGGCTGTCGGGCGGGCCGTAGCGGTAGTGCTCTACGAAGCCGAACGCCGCCGCGAGCCAGTCAAGCGCCTGTGCGACGTCACGATAGATCAGGTGGGGCAAGACGGTATCGGTAGGGACGGAGCGGTTCTTTACCACGGAACAACCTCCCGCGCGGGGTGAAATGGCAGCCTCGATGCCCGCCTTCAGAGTGTACTACGGCGGGGCCGAATCTCCCTCCGACTGCGGGCCGATTTTGCTTGACAACGCCCCCACCCATCCGTATAATTATCAAGCGCCCCTGAGAAGGCACTTCTCGGAGAGCCAGGGGGGCCAGGAGACCGGCGAAATTGCCCTTGAACGAGCGGCCAAATCGCCTTGACAAACGGATAGCGATTTCGTATAATCATTTTTGCGCGTCCGGCTGGATACGAATCAGCCAAGGGGCCGCAGAGCAAATTATGCAGATGACCGAGGCCATAACCGAATAGGCACACTCGCATACCGAAAGCAGAAGGCTTGCGGCGCGGGTGCCCAGGCCTGTTTTGTTGCCTCGGACACAGCATAAAGCACACTGACAACCGAACGGAAGCAGGACCACCGCTCCTCGTCCACTTACATGGACGGCGACTGGCGGTCAGCAAGGGGCCTGGCGAAAGCGAGGACCCGACCGGCAGGCTCACAGCGGGCGTGACCCACTGGAGCAGCACATTACCAAGAGAATACCAAGCAACGAGTAACAAGCGAATGTTTCTATGGACGTCGTTTTCTTCCAGGAGGACGGTTGAAGTAGAAGCAGTTGGGAACCAATTTCGCACAAGACGAACACAACGACACCGATCAAGTGTGAGATGAGTGACCACAACAATGCGCGTAAGAAAAGCTGCTTGACGACTGTTTCGGCATGAACCCGAAGGTTGGCGACCCGGCAACGGGGAGGTGATCGGAGGGGGAAAGCTGAGGAGTCACAAGCGAATAAGGGCATATGGTGGATGCCTTGGCAACCAGGGCCGAAGAAGGACGTGGTTACGCTGCGAAAAGCTCCGGGGAGCCGCTGACAGGCCGATCCGGAGATCTCCGAATGGGGCAACCCCCCGCCGTGATG
>DASTEB010000554.1:0-4962 GCA_035710025.1 Chloroflexia bacterium | reverse complement strand
ATGGGCCACCAGCACCGCAGGCCCTTCGCCCGCCTCGGCGTACTCCACCGGCCCGGCAGCAGTCTGCGCGACCTTGCTGCCCTCGTCCAGCATATGCCGGATCTCGCGCATCGCCTCACGGTAGCGCCTCGCGGCACGCGCGCCGCCCACCGCGGCGACCGCCCCGGCCCCTGCCAGCACCCATCTGTTGAGCATGGTGTTGCCTCGATTCCGTACTCGCTGCGCCCGCGGTGCGCGCGGTTGCTACCTATATTATATGGGATGGAAGAAGGCAGCGGTCAGTGGTCAGTGGTCAGTGCGTCAAACGTGATGCGTGATGCGTGATGCGTGATGCGTGAAACGGGCGGGAATATTGGTGATCAAACAGCCGCAACCTTGCCCCGAGAGAAGCCCCCGAATGGGGGCGTAGGAATGTAGCCCAGGGTATCACCCTGGGATGAGGCCCACCAATAACCCCTGGCCCGCGAAGGCGGGCTTACGGGTAGCGCACGCTGCGCTACCCGGGGGCTATCTCTATTCGAGCGCGTGGCGTTGCCCTTGACGACCGTAGCACCCAGGGACCTCGGGGTCTGGCCCATAAGCCCGCCTTCGCGGGCTGTGGTAATAATGACGCGTTATCCCAGGGTGATAACCTGGGCTACATTCCTACGCTCCCATTCGGGGGCTTCTCGCGGGACGAGACTACGGCTGATCGGGGGCTTGCGCCCCGCCCGAAGTTCACGCCGGACGCCTGACGCCTCACTCATGACGTTTGACGCATTATGCCGCGTCGCGATGAGGCAGTGGCTCAGTAGCAGGACCAGTGACCCTGCATGCCGATGCTCCAGGCGCGGGCCGTGGCGAAGATCTGCGCGTGGGCGTCAAAGATGCTCTCGCTGCGGTAGGGGTTCCAGCTGCCTCCCCACGTGCCGGGAAGGTACTGGAACAGGCCGTAATACCGGCCCGCGCCCACGGCGTTGGGGTTGCCGCTCGACTCGCACATCATAACGCGCCACATCTTGTCGACGCTGTCGGGGTAGGGGTGCAGGGCGCGCGCCTCTTCCATCCACTGCCTGAGCTGCGCGTGAGTCGGCCTGGCAGATGTGTTGGCGGCTGCGGTAGGCCCAGCAGGCTCGGCCCGGGCGGGCGCCGAGGCAGGTGCGGCAGTAGTGCGGGATGCTTCCTCCTGCGCTTGCGCGAGGTAGACGGCCATGCACCAGCCCCTGAGGCCGCCAGCGCTGATGCGGTACCACACGATGCCCGCGGAATCGGTCACCGGGCCGTCCTCGACCGTGCCTGTCGCATCCGGGCTGAGGTAGCCTATGACGCCGCCCCCCGTGTTCGGCGCGGACCGCACGCGCAGGCGGTCGCCGTCGGTGTTGGCTACGCGCACCTGTCCGGTGAGGCGCGCAGCCGCCGGGGCAGCAGCGGGACCAGAAGCAGAAGCGGCGGGGGCGGATGTGGCGGGTTCCGCGCCGCGAAGGAACTGGGCCATCATCCAGCCGGTGGCCGAGGCGGCCCTGATCTTGAACCAGTCGATGCCGTCGCCGCTGACCGGCCCGTCGAGCACGCTTACCACGTCACCTTCCCGCGCCCAGGCGATCCTGCCGTACTCCGTGCCCGCCCCCTCGCGTATCCTGATGGGGTCGCCGTCGGTGTTGGTCACCACGGCCTTTGCGCCTACGGTCACGGGGGTTGCGTAAGCCGGAGCAGCCGACGCCGTGCCGGAACCGCCCGCTACTACTAGTAGCGATATCCCCATCGTCAGCAGCGCTCGCCGCACCACGCCCTCGCCGCTCTTCTTCCTTGCCGCCATCCGCATTCGCTTCTCCTCTTGACCGCCTGCCCGTTGCGATCGTGCTACTACGCAAACGTACACTTTGACCTTACCACTGCCGCTGCTGCTAATGCAATACGCAAAATCACGTATCACCCACCACCGTCCCGCCTCAGAGAGTACCACACCAGGTGCATATGCAGGACAACTTTGCCCGATTGTGATACCATTACGAAAGACCCAAAACCATGCCCGATCAAAACGTGCCCACGACCCGGAATATGGAAGCGCTGCTGGTGCTGGCAGACGGCACCGCTGTTCGCGGCATTGGAGGCGGGGCTCCCGGCACGGTGGTGGGCGAGCTTGTGTTCCAGACCGGCATGGTCGGCTACCAGGAAGCGCTCACCGACCCCTCGTACGCCGGGCAGTTGCTCATCTTCACCTACCCCCTCGTGGGCAACTATGGGGCCGGGCCGCGCCTGAGCCAGAGCGCCCGCATACATGCCCGGGGCGTAGTCGTGCGCGAGCTTGCGCCCGGCTCGGGCCACCGCGACACCGTCGAGAGCCTCGACCGGATGCTGTTCGAGAAGGGCGTTCCCGCAATCTCGGGCGTGGACACGCGCTTCCTCACCCGCCGCGTGCGCACCCAGGGCGTGGTGCCTGCCGCGCTCGCCGCCGGGTTGCCCGGCACGCTGCCCTCCGTGGACGACTTGCTCGGCATGGCGCAGGCGCTGGACTACGACTCGATCGATTTCGTGCGCGAGTCGTCCACGCCGGATCTGGTGTGGCACCCGCCCGCCCGGCCCGAAGCGCCCCGCATCGCGCTGGTGGACTACGGGGCCAAGGCCGCCATGCTCGACCACCTGCGGAGCAGCGGCGCGGGGGTGTTGGTAGTGCCCGCCACCATGCCCGCCTCCGATATCCTGTCGCTCAACCCGAGCGGCGTGCTGCTGTCCAACGGCCCCGGCGACCCTGAGCGGCTGGACTACGCTGTCGAAACGGTGCGCGGGCTTGTGAGCGAGGGGAACATGCCGGTGTTCGGCATCTGCCTGGGCCACCAGCTGCTGTCGCTGGCGGCGGGGGCGCGCACGGTGAAGATGCGCTTCGGCCACCGTGGCATCAACCAGCCGGTGCTCGAGACCGCCACAGGGCGTGTTGTCGTGACGACACAGAACCACGGCTACATGGTAGACGCGGATACGGTGCCCGCCGACTACATCGTGACGCACACCAACCTGAACGACAACACCGTCGAGGGCATCGCGCACCGCGAGAAGCCTGTGTGGGGAGTGCAGTGGCACCCCGAGGCGCGCCCCGGCCCGACCGACACGCGCAACATCATCGACCGCCTGCTCGAACTCTCCGACCCGACCCATGCCTAAAGATCCCACCATCAAGAAGGTGCTCATCATCGGCTCGGGGCCAATCGTCATCGGACAGGCCGCCGAGTTCGACTATGCGGGCACGCAGGCCTGTATCGCGTGCCGGGAAGAGGGCGTGGAGGTGGTGCTGGTCAATTCGAACCCCGCCACCATCCAGACCGACCCCACCACCGCCGACCGCGTGTACATCGAGCCGCTGACGGTGGAGAGCGTGGCGGCCATCATCGCGGCCGAGCGCCCCGACGGCCTGATAGCCACGATGGGCGGGCAGACAGGGCTCAACCTCGCGATGGACCTCGAGCGCGCGGGCGTGCTGGATGAGTACAACGTGCGGATGCTGGGCACATCGACCTACTCGATCCGGCTTGCCGAGGACCGGCAGCTTTTCGCCGACCTGATGGAAGAGCGCGGCCAGCCCGTGCTGTCCCACACCTCGGTGACCGACCTGTGGGAAGCGGTGGACTTCGCGAAGCGGCACGGCTTCCCGCTGGTGGCGCGGGCGGCGTTCTGCCTGGGCGGCACAGGCTCGGGCCACGCCTCGGACCACGAGGAGCTTGAGGCGCTGGTCACGTCGGGCCTGAAGGAAAGCCCTGTCGGCTCGGTGCTGCTGGAGCGCAGCGTGCGCGGCTGGGCTGAGGTGGAGTACGAGGTGCTGCGCGACGCCGAGGGCAACTCCATCATCATCTGCAACATGGAGAATATGGACCCGATGGGCATCCACACCGGAGAGTCGATCGTGGTCGCGCCCAGCCAGACGCTGTCCGACGCCGACTACCAGCGCCTGCGCACAGCCTCGCTCGATATCGTGCGCGCCCTCGACGTGCGCGGGGGGTGCAACTGCCAGTTCGCGCTGAACCAGGAGACGGGCGAGACCGCCATCATCGAGGTCAACCCGCGCCTGTCGCGCTCGTCGGCCCTGGCGTCCAAGGCTACAGGCTACCCCATCGCCCGCGTGGCCGCCAAGATCGCCCTGGGCTACACGCTGGCCGAATTGCGCAACGACATCACCGGCGCGAGCGCCAGCGCCGAGCCTGCGCTGGATTACGTGGTCGCCAAGCTGCCGCGCTGGCCCTTCGACAAGTTCCGCAACGTCGACCAGCGCATCGGCATGACGATGAAGAGCACCGGTGAGGTCATGGCCATCGGGCGCACGTTCGAGGAGGCGTTCCTCAAGGCCCTACGCTCCCTCGACACGCGGTCGACATTCCCCGAAGTGAATGCGAAGTGGACCGACGAGCGGATCGAGAAGAACCTGCGCCAGCCCACCCACGAGCGCCCCAACGCCATCTACAATGCCGTGTCGCGCGGCTGGTCGGTCGAGCGCATCAGCGAGGTGTCGCGCATCCACCCCTGGTTCATCGAGCGCTTCGCCGCGATATACGATATGGATGCCCGGTTGCGCCGTGGCGTCACGCCCGACCTGCTCCGCGAGGCCAAGCGCATGGGCTTCAGCGACGAGCACATCGCTGACTGCACGGGGGAGGACACGGGGCAGGCCGAAATCCGCGAGACGCGCAAGCGAGAGGGCATCCTTCCTACCTATAAGATGGTGGACACCTGCGCAGGCGAGTTCGCCGCGTCCACCCCTTACTTCTACTCGACCTACGAGCAGGAGGACGAGGCCGAGCCGCTGCCCGGGCCGAAGGTGATCGTGCTCGGGTCGGGGCCGATCCGCATAGGGCAGGGCATCGAGTTCGACTACTCCTCGGTGCACGCTGTCGAGGCGCTGCGCGAGATGGGCATCAAGGCGGTCGTGATCAACAACAACCCCGAGACGGTCAGCACCGACTACCACCTTAGCGACCGGCTGTACTTCGAGCCGCT
>DASTEB010000553.1:0-3403 GCA_035710025.1 Chloroflexia bacterium | reverse complement strand
GGTGCTCAAGGTGCAGGGGGTGTAGCGCCGTATCGGCAAAGTAAAGCAATTCCTCGCCGCCCGACGTTACCCTGACCACTACGTGCCCCGGCGTATGACCCGGCGCGGGGCTTGCGGTGATGCCCGGCACGACCTCGCCCTCCCACTGTAGGAACTCTAGCCACGGCTCAAGGCCCGCCAGCTTCTCGCGCGCCGTCCTGACGAAGTTCTCGGGCGCTTTCGCCTCGGCCTCCTCCGTCGCCCAGAAGTCGGCCTCGGCTCGCGTGATGTGGTACCGCGCGGCCGGGTAGACGGGCTGCCCCACGTCGTTCAGCGCGCCGCCGATATGGTCGGGGTGGGCGTGGGTGAGGATCACGGTGTCTACCCTCGCGGGGTCGATGCCCGCCTCGCGCAGGCTCTCGGGAAGGCGGCCGGTGTGCGGTCCCATGCTGCCCGCGCCCGTGTCGATCAGCACGCTGTGCGCGCCCGTGTCGACGTGCAGGAAGGTGTAGGGGGTGACGATGCGGTCGCCGGGCAGGCCGTGCTCGCGCAGGGCCTGTTCCGCCTCGGCGGGCGGCACGTTGGTGAAGAAGGTGTGGAGCGGCCGGGGGTAGTCGAAGCTGCCGTCGCTCAGGACCGTGCAGGTGAACTTGCCTACCTTGAATCGCAGGCTTCCAACGCCGTCATGTGTGTCAACCTGGTCGAAGTCCTGAGGGGACCGCGTGCTCTCCGTCTGCATTTTGTTGTCGCTCCTGCTGCGCTGTGTCATGTCGCGGGCCGGAATAAGGCGCCCGGGCTATGAAGTCTTGCGCACGTAACGTGCCACCGGCAGCAGCCCAGCCTTGCCCGCGGCTCGCGTTGTGCGGTAAGATTCACAGCCGCGGGCACTCAGCCCTTACGGCTGCGCCCGAAAGGAGAGACCTTCATGCGCGTAATTGTCCTCGGCGGCACAGGCTTCATCGGCCCGCACGTCGTACACCGGCTGGTCGAGATGGGCCACAACGTAGCAGTGTTCAACCGCGGGCGCCGCGCCGCCCAGGTCGAGTTGCCGCCGGGTGTGGAGCGCATCTCGGGCGACCGCGACCACCTCTCGCGGTATGCCGCCGAGTTCCGAGCCTTCTCGCCCGACGTAGTGCTCGACATGCGCCCGCTGTCTGAGCGAGAAGCTCGCGCCGTTGCGGACGTGTTCACGGGGATAGCCCCGAGGCAGGTCGCCATCAGCAGCATGGATGTGTACCGCATCTACGGGCGCATCAACGGTACCGAGCCTGGCCCGCCCGAGCCGCTGCCCATCACCGAGGACTCGCCCCTGCGCGAGAAGCTGTACCCCTACCGCGGCGACACCCCACGCGCCGACGATGCGCCCGACAAGTGGGCCGACGACTACGACAAGATACCTGTCGAGCGCATCGTCATGGGCAACCCCGACATGCCCGGCACTGTGCTGCGCCTGCCGATGGTGTACGGGCCGGGCACGATGCGCGACTTCGAGTACGTCAAGCGCATGGTGGACGGCCGCCCGGCGATCCTGCTGGACGAGCGCATGGCGGAGTGGAAGTCGCCCCGCGGCTACGTAGGGGACGTAGCCCACGCAATTGCCCTCGCCGTGAGCGACGAGCGGGCGGCAGGGCGCGTCTACAACGTGGCCGAGCCTGAGGCGTACACCGTGCGCGAGTGGGTCGAGCAGCTTGGGCAGGCGTTCGGCTGGCGGGGCAGGATAGTGCTCGTGCCGAGCGACCTCACGCCCGCGAGCATGGACCCGGGCGATGTGCCCAATCACCCGTGGGTAGCCTCGTCCGAGCGCATACGCGCCGAGCTAGGCTACGCCGAGCGCACGCCCCGCGACGTCGCCCTGCGCCGCACGGTCGAATGGCAGGCCGAGCACCTGCCCACCGAGCTGGACGCCGAGCAGTTCGACTACGGGGCTGACGACAGGCTGCTCGCGGAGTTGGAGGGGAGGGGCTGAGATGTAGTGCCGGCAGGCCTATGGCGCGGCGTAGGGCCACGTAAGCGCCCGTAAAACGCGGTAGTGTTCCCAAAGATCGAGGCAGCCCGCACAACGCCCGGCGGTTGAAACCGCGGGCTATACTTACAAAGTCCGGCCTGCGCCGGACTGTCACGCCCGCAAGCATTGCTCAACTATCAACACTATCTAGCCCGTAGATGGCCGGCACCGCAGTGTCCGGCCGCAGTCGGCCGAAGGGCCGACTTCGTAAATGTAGCCCACAACTTCAGTTGCCGGGCGATGCCCCACCCCTATCTATCACAGACCGGACCACCTTCTCAGCCCCCGGCAACCCAACCCGTGCTATAATAGCGGCGGTGCGCTATCTGCGCGCCCTTTTCACATGCCAACCGGAGATACTTGATGGACGACGAAGGTTCGCCGGGGCCCGCCGCTTCCGGCTCGGACGCGCCTTCCAACGCAGTGGTGCCTGCCTCGCCCCCCTCGCCGGGCGGTGGGCCGCCGCGCATGTTCATGTGGCTGCGCGAGCCGCCCTCGTGGCTCGGCGCGTGGGTGCCGTTCCTCGCCACGTTCGTGTCGCTGTGGTTCTCGGTCAGCGCCTATGTCGAGGCGACCCGCGACCCCGAGTTGACGATGGTGATGCCCGACCAGGTGCGCATCACCGGCACGACCTTCCCCGACGTGTTCCTGCAGCCCGCCTTCCTCAGCACGGGAAACAACCGCGTCGAGGTCGTGCGCAACATGTCGATGCGCATCGAGCCGGTGTCGGGCGGCGCCCCTGTTCAGCTTGAGTGGGTGGCGCAGGGCAAGTGGGAGTACGACGCCTCGTTTGACTCGCTCACCTACGTGCCGGGAGCCGACGCCGCGCCGATGCTGGTCAGCCCGACCAGCCCGCAGGTGCCGGTGGCCGTGTTCCGCAACGTCGAGCCGGTCGAGTGGGGCGTGCAGCCGGGCGACTACCGCCTCGTGCTAACGGCCGTGCGCGAGGTCGTGTCTCAGCCGCTGGAGCGCGCGGTCCTCTTTACCGTGACGCAGGAGCAGGCCGACGACATAGCGGCGCGCTCACGCCTGTACCATACCTTCCGCCTTAGACAGCCCTGACAAACGATCGCACGTAAACGAACAGGGCACCCAAGACGGATGCCCTGCTTGCGTTGTTGCGATTGTGTCCTACACAAGCCCCTGCAGCTCGTCGGCGGCGTTGCGGGCGGCGCGCACGTTCTCCTCGGGAGTATCCACGGGGATTGAGCAGGCCGGGCCGAGCATCCAGCGGCGGCCGCCGGTCTGCTCGCGGGCCTGGCGCGCCTCGGCCATGATGTGCGCGGGCGTGCCTGTTTGCAGCGTCTCGTTCTGCCACCCGCCGATTACGGCCTTGTCGGTGTTGAGCTGCACGTCGCGCAGGCCCGGGTTGCCGGGCGAGCCGACGGCCCAGTTGATGGCGTGCACCGGGTAGTCGGC
>DASTEB010000552.1:0-4844 GCA_035710025.1 Chloroflexia bacterium | reverse complement strand
CGTATGAGGGTGTCGCGGTCGAGGGTGAAGGTATTGGCGGCGGACGTGGCCGTGATGGGGCCGCTGACGCGGATGGCAAGCTGGGCTTCCACGGCGCGCACTTCCTCGGCCGACACGGTGGGCTGCACGATGTTCACAGGCAGGTCGATGCGCTTGCCCGCCTCGAGGTTCGCCGCGCCTTCGCGGATGGCGGCGATGGTGGCGTATGTGTCGAGGGTGCGGCCCTCTCTGCCGGGCATCGCCTGGATCTGGGTGCCCTGCAGGCGCACGTCGCCCTCGAACAGCTCCTGGTTGATAGTCGAGTCGGCGACGGAGCTGAGGTACTCCTGCATGCGCGGCTCGCTCACCTGCACGGTGAGGGGCACGTTGTACCCGGTCTGGGCCGCGCCCCACTGTTGGGCGATGTTGCCGAAGAAGTCGCCCGTGCGGCCCACGTTGAACGCTTCCTCGACGGTGGCGTCCACGCTCAGGCGGATACCGAGGTCGTCCAGGCTGGGGCGCCACTCCTGCCCGCGCCACGCGAGCACCACCGGTTCGGTGACGAACGGCTTGACGCGCTCGCGGATGAGGGATTCGGCCTCGTCGGCGGACTTGCCGCCCAGGTCGATGCCGAGCACGCTCACCCCTGCGTAAACCTTGCCCGCGTACTGGCCCTGCCATGCGAGGGAGAAGGCGGTCGCGGCGATGAACGCCAGGCCGATCAGCCCGCCGAACAGCCAGCCGAGCCAGCGGAAGCGCGACGGCCGCCGCTCGGTGTCGTCGGCCGAGAGATATTTGGCGCGGGGGTCGAGCCGCGTCTGGACGTTAGCGCGCTGGGTGGTGGTGTAGGCGCGGGTGTGGCCCGCGTAGGAGTCCGGCTCTTCGTAAGGCTCGGTGCCTGTGTAGGGGCGGGGCGTGCGGTCGTAGCGGTCGTGGCGTTCGTGGCGTTCGTCGCGCTCATACTGAGAGCTGCCCGCTTCGCGCCGGGGCTGCGGCTGCGCGGGTGGGGGTGTGGGATGGGGCGTGTCCTGGCGGGGGAGCACGCGCGTAGACTTGGGGTCGGCTACCGGGTGGCCGGAGGGCGTGTGCGAGGTGGGCGTGGAGGTCCACGCGCCCGAGCCGGACGATGGACTCTGAGCACCCTGGCCCCGTGCGGGGGGCTGCTGCCGCGGTTCCGGCGGGTCGAGGCGCGGGCGCTCGGCGCCCGGGCGCTGCGGCCACGAGGGCTTGAAGTCGCGGGTGTCGTCGGGTTGCGGCGAGCGCCGTCCTTTGTCGTCCATGTGATCTCCCACTTCTAGGTCTCGGTCCACTTGAAGCGCACTCCGCCCACGCCGATGATGTCGCCCTCCGACACGGCCACCGGGCGGGTGACCTCGGTTCCGTTGAGGAAGGTGCCGTTGGTGGAGGCTACGTCCTCAAGCCAGGGGCGGCCGTCGCGCCAGCTGACCAGCGAGTGCTCCGACGAGACGAAGTCGTCGTCCAGCACGATGGTGTTGCTTGGCTTTCGGCCCAGCGACGTGACCGCCTGCAGGGTATACGTTGTGCCGGGAGTGAGGCGGCTGCGTCCCGGCTCGACCACGACCAGCTTGCCGTAGCGGCTGCGCGGCTGGGCAACCTCGGCGGGCGCTGCCTGGCGCAGATCGCGCACGACCACGCGCATGACCATGAACAGGAAGAGGTACAGCAACACTATGAAGGCTATGCGGAGGCCGAGCACGAAGATCTCGAACGGCAGCGTCTGGAAGTCAGGCATAAGTGTAACGGTGCGCGGTCGCCATTAGCGGGTCCGCGCCAGATTCGATAGCAAAGTCCTTACCACGCCCCTGAAAGGCGCGGCAACGAGGTACGAACGCGCCCGAGGAGGCTGAGGTTCGGGCGGGTGCCGGAGCCGGGTCTACTCCTGGCGAAACTCCAGCTCGAAGCCGCCGATCGACACGGTATCGCCCGTCGCCAGCACCACCGCTTCGATGGGCTGGTCGTTGACGAAGGTGCCGTTGGTCGAGCGCAGGTCGCGCAGCAGGTAGTGGCTGTGGCGGAAGGTGATCTGCGCGTGGTGCCGCGACACGCGCGGGTCGTCAATCACAAGGTCATTGTCCAGCCCTCGGCCGATGGACAGCAGGGTCTTGCTGATAGGGAACTCGCGCCCGGCGAGATCGCCTGCCATCGGGCGCAGGGTCGCGGCGGGCGGTGCCTCGGCGGGCCTTCCTGCCGCGGGGCGAGAGGTAGGCACGCGGGGCATCGCATGGGTGCGCGTAATCGGCTGCTCGGCGGTGGCTGAGCGCGAGGGCGTGCCCGGGGTGCCCGGGGTGCCGGGGCCGGGGGCCATACGGGTGGTGCCCGCGACGGTCGAGGCGGGCTCGTCGCTCAGCCGGGCCTCGATCTCGATGCCGCGGCGCGGGGTCGAAGGCTCTGGCTTGAGGGTGACGCGGGGGCGGGCCACGAGCGAGTAGCCGCGCTCGGCCGCCAGGTCGGAGATGAACTCGGCCATGTTGTGCTCGAGCGAGTGGCGGAACGGCTCGAACTCGGCGAAGTCGTCGGGGTGGAGGCTGACCTCGTAAGAGTTGGGCACGTAGGTGCGGCCCACGCTGATGGTGGGGTGGGCCTCCATCTCGCGCTCGAGGCGCTTGGCGATCTCGGCGGGCTGGATGGGGCTGCGGAAGAGACGGGCGAACGAGCCTTCCATGAGGCGCTCGACCAGTTCTTCGAAACGCTGAAATGCCTGCAAGGTAGTGCCCATCCCTTTCGCGTGGTATCGCCCGAAAACGGCGCGTACTGCCGCATTCCGATTATACATGAGCCGAAATCGGCGTGGCAAACGTGTGGAAACCCGTGCAAGGTCTGATTCGTATGTGTAGAATGTGGACCCAAAAGCCTTGACCGATTAGAACATCTGTGCTATGATGTGAGCGCCACCGCACCCCACGGCCGCCCCTCACCCCGCCTTCGAGCGGCGGCCGAAACGCCCACATCCTACCGCCCGGCCCTGTCAGGCCGAGGCCGGTGTTTTGCCTCACGGAGCTGCGAGGCAATCTAGAGTAGGAGGTCCGCACAGCGCGGAAAGGAGAGATACCCCGTATGGCAACGGCGCAGGTTGACGCAGCGGCCGAGCCGCTCGCAAGTATTCGCGACGTGATCGACGCAATGGATGAAGCATACGCACGCCTGGCGAAGGCGCTGGAGAAGGTAACCACCCTGCCGGAAGATGGCGGAGAGGGAGAAGGAAACGGAAACTACTGGGGAGTGAGGCGAGTGCTGTCGCACATCATCGGGGCGTGGCAGCGGGTGCCGGTACACGCGGCGTTCTACCTCGCGGCCAGGGAAGGCGAGGCGCCGATCGTGCCGATCCAGGTGACCGACGACTACTGGATCCCCGAGTGGGACTCTGCGCCTATCGAGGCGTTTCGGGCGGCATTGCGCGCTGCCTACCTGGGCAACCTGCACTTCGTGGCCGAGCTTGATCGGGCGGCACTTGCGAGGGTGGGCGACACTCCGTTCGGCACCTGGACCCTGGGCAAGCTGCTAATGGTGAGCTACGAAGCGCACATCAACAAGGCCCATACGGCGCAGCTCGAGGCGCTGCTGCGGTAGGGCGTGTCAGGCCTGTTCCGGCAAGACTGGATTATGCGTAATGTGTAATGCGTAAGGGAGGCACCCGGATTAGGTAGTGCGTTCGTTGCCTGGGGGCACCATTACGCATCAAAGTGAGGTGTTCAATGGGCTATACGATTCCCCGACCTGAGCAACCCGGCCACAGCGTGCTGGCCGCAACGTTCGAGTACAATGCGTGGGCCAACCTGAAGCTGTTGGACTATTGCGCGGGCTTGAGCGACGAGCAGATGCGCTCCTCGACCGTGGGCGGCTACGGCTCGATCGGTGCGACGCTCGGGCATCTGGTGTACGCCGAAGTGGACTACGTGTCCCGAGTCAACGGCAAACAGCCCGCCAGGCCGCTGCCCGTGGGTGAGTGGGCCGGCTTCGAAGCGATGCGTGATGCCGTGCGGTGGGCCAACGAGGAATTGCTGCAGCTTGCGCTCTCGGCGAGCGGCGACACGATGGTTGTCGAGACATGGCCGGAGGGCACCGTGAAGTACAGGCTGGCCGACCTGATGGTGCAGGCCCACAGCCACGCGATGGAGCACCGCACGCAGGTCGCCGCGATCATCACCTCCCTGGGCCTGGAACCGCCCGACACGAGCGCCTGGGCCTGGATGGAAGCTCGCGGGGCGATGGAAGAGACCCTGTTCGCCCGGACGGGGCTGATGCCTCCTAATGACGTGGACATACCTAAAATGGTAATCAATCCACCCAAGCAGCAGGCCCCGAAGCCAGACAATTCCGTCATAAAGTGGTTGCTTGATTCTGACCCTTCAGTCCGCTGGCAGGTGATGAGCGACCTGACCGGCGAGCCCCAAGAGGAGGTCGCGGCCGAGCGCGCACGGGTCGCTACCGAGGGCTGGGGTGCCCGGCTGCTCGCCATGCAGGGAGCCGATGGGTCGTGGGCCGGCGCGGCGTGGAACCGCGGGTGGGACTCCACGATGCACGTCCTGTCGCTGCTGCGAGAGATGGGCCTCGATCCTGAGAGCGAAGAGGCACGTCGTGCTGTGGGCCTGGTCCGTGACCGCGTGAGGTGGAAGGGGTGGGACTTGGACGGCACGTGGCGCGGCCAGGACTTTATCGGCAATCCCTTCTTCGCTGGCGAGGTCGAGCCGTGCATCAACGGGCAGGTGGCGGCGAGCGGCGCCTACTTCGGCCAGGACGTGCAGCGGATAATCGACCGGCTGCTTGTCGAGCAACTGCCTGACGGCGGCTGGAACTGCGAAGCCGAGAACGGCTCGAAGCGGTCGTCATTCAACACCACGATCTGC
>DASTEB010000551.1:0-20155 GCA_035710025.1 Chloroflexia bacterium | reverse complement strand
GGCACGATCATCTCGCTCGCGATGTCGGTGAACAGGCTCACCAGGCCCATCACGAACACGTTGCGCGTAATCCCCTGCGCCCAGCGCGGCCCGCGCCGTGGGGGCGCTTCGCTCTCCTCAGCGGGAGGCTCGGTCTGCTCGACGGCGCCCGCTACAGGCGCGCTCACTCCTCTTCCTCCGAGTATACCGGCACGTTCACCGCCGGGGCGAGCGCCCAGTACACCCTGTCGATCTCGCCCAATGGCGTGAAGCGCTGCACGGCGCCGTTCTGCCAGTCGGCAACATAGATGCGGCCCTCGGCGTCTTCCGCCAGCCCGCCAAGCCCCTGGAACTGGCCGGGGTACGCGCCTGCCTCGCCAATCGCCCCGAGTATCTGCCCACCCTGCAGCGAGATGCGCAGCACCCGGTTCGTCGCCACGTCTGTCGCGAGTATCTGCCCGCTGCGAGTGACCAGCAGCGACTGGTACGGTATGCGTAGTTGCCCTTGCGGGGCAGGCAGCTCGACGGCCGAACGTTCCCCGGTCTCAGGGTTGATGCGGTCCATCTGGAACGGCCCCAGCACCAGCAGCATGCCGCGGCTGTCGGGCGCTAAGCCGAACGGCTGGTACTCCAGCTTCACCTCGCGCAGCACGTTCGCCTGGCGGTCGAGCACGTACACCGAGCCGAAGCGCGACGCGATGTAGATATACGTCCGGTCGACCGCGACGCAACCCTTCGAGCCGTCGAACAGCGGGGGCAGCGGCCACTGCACGAGCATGTCGCCGTCCGAGTTGTACTTCTCCAGCTTCTGCGTGGCGTTGTTCACCAGCAGCAGGTTGTCCTCGTGGTCCACGCCAAGGCCGCAGAACAGCACGGTGGGGTACTGGGGACCGGGGGCGTTCGCGGGCGCGGGGGGCAGCGTGTTGAAGGGATCGTAGGGCTTGACAATGGGTGTTGGCTCAACCGCGGGAAGGATGCCCGGCCCCGGCTGCCCCGGACCCGTCGCCGTGGCGGGCCATATCGTGCCCAGCAGCCCGCCGCCCGGCGCGAACACCCAGATAGCGTTGCCGTCGGCGTTGGTGGCGTATACCGTGCCCTGGCTGTTCACAGCCACGTAATAAGGCGAGAACGCCACGCGAGGCAGCGGCACGCCCTGCACTTGCGCCGCCACGACAGGCCCGCTCACAAGCCCGCTCACAAGCAACACGGGCACACCGGCGAAGAGGATAGCCCGCCTCGCCCAGAGCGGCGGCCGCATCAGAAACACCCACGCTCCCAGCACCAGCCCGAACAGCACCAGCCGGAACGGCAGCACGCTTGCCAGCGGCACACCAAGCTGCACCGGCTGAGTTGCAAGCGACCACGCCAGCAGCACAAACAGGAAAGCCGCGCCGCCGAAGTAAATACGCAGGTCGCGTCGGTACGCGCCGTAACCCAGCGCGCCCGTCCCCAACCCCACGAGCAGCACCGTTAAGAACACCTGAGGCTTGTACCCGAAGTAAAGGGGGTCAATTACGGCGAGGACAAGCGACGCCGCCCCCAGGAAGATCGCGGGGAGCGCGAGGTCGGCCTGCCACTCGTACGGCTCATGCCCGTGAGGGTCGGCCCAGGTGATCTCTTGTAAGGGGGACTGCTGCATTAGATGGCTCGGCGGACAGGCACAACCGCGCGGCGCGAGAGGCCCACGGCGGGAATCGTAACACACCGAACTTCCCCGCCGCAAGCCTGATAACGATTGAACCGCAGAGACGCAGAGAGCGCAGAGGTAACGCAAAGATTTTGATGGGGGCGCTGTGCTAAGGGTAGGTGGGTCAGCCACGAAGAGCACGAAGGGAACGAAGATCACGAAATACCGGAATGGGGTACGGCACTCACCAAGCAGTGGTACCGTACCCCAATAATCTTCGTGTCCTTCGTACCTTCGTGCTCTTCGTGGTTACATAGAAACCTTTGCGTCTTTGCGTCTTTGTGTTCAGGTTCAATTACCCCGTGCTATGGCATCTCCAGGCCGTGAGCTTCGAGGAGGGCGGCGTCGCACAGGATGGTTTCGGTGGGACCGTCGGCGACCACGCGGCCGCCGTCCATGACTATGGTGCGCGAGCACAACTCCAGCACCATGGGCAGGTCGTGGGTGGTGATGAGGCAGGTCTGGGGTAGCTCGCGCAGCAAGTGGATCAGGTCGCGGCGGGCGCGGGGGTCAAGGCCTGCCGTCGGCTCGTCGAGCACCAGCACTTCGGGCTGCATCGACAGCACGGTGGCTATTGCTATGCGCTTCTTTTCGCCCACGCTCAGGTGGTGCGACACCCGGCCCGCGTACTGCGGCATGTGTACCGCTTCCAACGCCCGCTCCACGCGCACGCGCACTTCCTCCTCGGAAAGCCCCTGGTAGATAGGGCCGAACGCCACGTCCTCGAACACGGTAGGCGAAAAGAGCTGGTCGTCCGGCTGCTGAAACACCATGCCGACAGCCGCCCGCACGCGCCCCAGGTGCTCCTTGACCACGTCGAGGCCGCACACCCGCACCTTGCCCTGCCCGGAGAGGATGCCGTTCAGGTGCAGCATCAGCGTGGATTTGCCCGCACCGTTCGGCCCGACCATTGCCACCTTCTCGCCCTGCGCCACCGACATCGACACGTCGTGCAGCGCCGGGTGCCCGTCGGGATAACTGAATGTCAGGCCCTCGACCTGTATCGAAGGAGTGGTGTGGGTCATCGCAGTTGCAGTTTCCTCTGTCTGTATCATCTAGCCCACCATCACGAACGATAGCGCCAGCAGCAGCGCCAGCAAACCCAGGCACCCCGCGAGCACGCCCCACTGGGCCGCGGGCACAGCCGGTGGGTGGAAGCCGCGCACTTCGCCGTCGTACCCGCGCGAGGCCATCGCAGCGTAAATGCGGTCGCCCCGCTCGATGGAGCGCAGGAACAGGCTCCCCGCCATCCCGCCGGTCACCTTCGCCCGCCAGGCAAGCGTGCCGCCCGCTTTGCGGCGCGGGTCACCGGTCGAGCCGGAACGGGACTCTCGGGCGCGCATCAGCCTGACCGCCTCGTCGGCCATCACGAACAGGTAGCGCCACATCAGCCCGAACACGGCGACGAGCAGGCGCGGTATCCTGATGCCGCGCATCGCCATCAGCAGGTCGGGGAAGGGCGTGGTCGTGGCGAGCACCACGGCCATTTGCACGGATATCCAGGACCGTACCGCTATGCTCAGGAAGCGCTCAAGCCCCTCGCCGTACACCGTCAGGTTGGCGAAACCGAGCGGCACCGTGCCGAGCACCGTCTGCCCCGAGGTAAACACTAGGGGCAGCGCCGCAAGCACGAACGGCAGGGCCAACGACGAGCGTTTCAACACCCGCCCTACGCCGATTTCCGAAACGATGGTGACCGACAGCACCAGCGCCCAGAGGAGCACATAAACCGGCCACGCGCCCACGGGGGTGAGCGACGTGGTCACGATGTACGCGAGCGCGGCCACCAGCTTGACTCGCGGGTCAAGCCTGTGGATGGGGCTGTTGCCCTCGCGGTAGGGGTCCAGGAAGTGGACGTGCATGCCCTAGTTCATGGCTCCGGGACGCTTTCTCCGGGTGTAGGCTACCGCCAGCGTGACTCCGAACACCACTAGCGTGCCGACCACGCCCGCGAGCACGGTCGCGACGGCCGGGTCGCTGATGCCGGGAATTGCGTAATCACTGAAGATACTGAACGGCGCCCCTTCACCTCGGTCGAGGAATCCCAGGTCGCCCGCCACGCGCTCCAGACCGTCCGGATCGGACGAAGCCCAGGGCGAGATGACCACCAGCACGAGCGCCCCCGCGAGGCCGACCCCCGCCATTAACGCGCCGTTGGTGGCTCGTTCCTGCCCCGCGTTCACCAGGTCGGGCCTGCTCGCAAGCAGGAAAACCACCGCGCCCAGCGTCAGCAAGCCCTCGCCCACGCCGATCAGCGCGTGGATACCCGCCATTGCGGGCACGGCCAGGCTCGCGGTAGAAGCGCCGGAAACAGCAAGCTGCAGCGCGACCGAGAGCGAGCTAACGAAAAGCGAAAGCCATCCCGCGACGAACGAGGCCGCGAGAATGCCCCAGCGCTGCCCGCCCGTCACCCGGCGCACGAGCACGTACGCGCCGTAGGCCACGGCCACCGATACGATGCCCATGTTGAAGATGTTGCCGCCGAGCGCGAGCAGGCCGCCGTCCTGGAACAAGAGCGCCTGTATGCTCACAACGCTGGTCATCACCAGCACCGCAGCCCACGGGCCAAGCATGATCGAGGCGATGGCCGCGCCGACTAGATGGCCCGAGGTGCCGCCTGCCACCGGGAAATTGAGCATCTGCCCGGCGAAGATCGCCGCCGCCACCACTCCCATCAGGGGCACCTGCCGCTCGCCCAGGTCGTCGCGCACGCGAACCAGCGCGTAGGCGATCACCCCAATCGAAAGTACCCATAGTATCAGTGACATGGACACCGACAAGAAGCCGTCCGGAATGTGCATCGCGATAAAGCCGCCGGCCATCTATATCCTCCCTGTATGTGATGCTTACTGTGCTGTAATGCGGGTGAACGCGAACCTATGTACGATATTTTACGACGTTTCGCAACTAGTTGCAATTACACTACGTGGGCCGCTGCGGTTCAGTTTTGACACTTCGCCACGCGACTCCGCGCCATCCGCCGTCCTTTGACAAGCCGCCCACGCCGTTCGTATACTCAGGCTGTCTCGCTACTTCCGTCACTTCACTGGAGCCCACAATGGCCGTTACCCCGGTAACCCGCGAGTACCTCGAAACGATATACAATCTCGTCGTGGAAGGAGATCCCGTCGTGGGCGCGCGCCTGGCCGAGAAGTTCGGGGTGTCTCAGCCGAACGTGGCCGAGGTGCTGGGCCGCATGAAGCGCGACGGGCTGATCGTCACGCCTGGGCGCGGCCGCGGGCGCGCGGGCGAGGGAATCGAGCTCACCGATCAGGGCCGCTCCGAGGCCGAGGCGCTCCTGCGCCAGCACCGCCTTGCCGAACGGTTCCTGGTGGATGTGATGGGCATGGACTGGGTAAAGGCGCACGAGGAGGCCCACCACCTGGAGCGTGGGATGTCGCCCGACATCGAGGCCCACATGATGGCCGTGCTGGGCAATCCGCGCACCTGCCCCCACGGCAACCCCATCCCCCAGGGCGCGTTCAATACGGTCGAGTACCTGCGCGAGCAGCACGCCGTCCGCCTGAGCGCGGTGGCGCCCGGTGTGGAGACCAGGGTGGTGCTCATCTCCGAGGTGGTGGAAGACGAAACGGCCCTGCTCCTTCGGCTGGGCGATCTGAAGATTATGCCGGGGGCGCGTCTCACCGTGCTGGAGGCATCGGAAGACGGCTCGCCGCTTCAGGTGAATGTGGTGCCGCGGGGCGACGGAGGCACGCCACGCGACGTGCCGATTGAGCACGATCTGGCGGCCAAGATCTGGGTGCGCCCGGTGCGCTAGCCTACTCCATCGGGTACACGCGTAGCGCCCATGGACTGTCAGGGTACTTCGAGGTCAATCTGTTCCACGCCTCCCACATCCCCGGCGTATCGCGCCGCTCCATGAAGCGAGCTACCCCCAGCCACCAGAGCGCCTCGGCCGCCATCGTGTCGCCCGCCTGAGCCGCGGCCTCAAGGTGGGCGGCAGCCTCGCGAGAGCGCGTCCACGCCATCAGGCAGCGCGCCTTGCCGATGCGCAGGAGCGACAGGAATTCACTCGGCGGCAGGAAACCCGCCGCGACGTGGTGCATCGCCCCGTTACGGTCGAGGAAGCCGAACGACGGCGTCCAGATGACGTGGTACTCGCGGAAGAGCGGCCAGTGCTCGCGCCTGTCCAGCTGTACCCTCGCGGGCACGAAGTTCTCGGCGATGTAGTCCGAGACGTGGGCGTCTGGATACGACACGGTATCCATCTGAGCGCAGCCCGCTCAGGGCTGCTTGGCGAAGTACAACAGCAGGTCCCTGCGCTCCTCCCGCGCTCTCTCCTTTGCACGCTCCAGGTCGTACTCCCAGTCTATGATCGCCGTCGCATCCATGCTCATCTCCCTGTCGTGTGGCTTGCCGCCGCGTGTACAGACTACCAGCCGCGCGTGCCCGTCTCGCCTTTGAACGGCCCCTTGATTTCGGGCGTGATCCATCCGCCGTAGAAGCCGCCCGGCTGCGGAGCTGCCTTGACGCCGTCCACTCGACACTCGTCCACTAGCGCGGGGTAGAATGCGATGTAGCCCGCTATTTCGCGGAACCCCGGCGTCGGGTCAATGTACGTCCACGCGGCGTTTTGCGCGGCCTTGCCCCCCACCCTGACGTTGAAGTACGACGCGGTCCCCTTCCACTCGCAGAAAGTTGAAAGGTCGGCCTCCTCGAGGTGCTCGGTCGCCACGTCCCCGGGCGGGAAGTAGTACACGGGCGGATGACTCGTCTCAAGCACGTGGTATGCCCTCGTAGTGTCGGCCAGCTTCACGCCGTTGAAATACACCTCCAGCCGCTTGCTCACCCGCTCCACGCGCGGCGGCCTCGGGTAGTCCCACACCGACTCCTCGCCCGGCCCGACCGGCTCGCGCTCAACATCCTGCCACATGGTCGTTATACCTCCTCCGTGTTCATGCTCTCGTGCCTGCGGCCGGCCGCGACGCCAGCAGCGCGCCCGCCGCTTTCTCCCCGCTGATCATGGCGGCGTTCTGGCTGCTCGCCTCTGTAAACTCGGCGGCGAAGTACAGGCCAGGCACGCCCGTGTCATTCTCCGGCAGGTGCGGGTGGATGCCGGGGGGCTGAGCGAACTGTGCGTAGGGAATACGGTAAAGCGCCAGCGGCTCGTACGTCTCGAGTGCATGCGCGGCCGCCGGTTCGCCCCTGAACATGTGCTTGATGTCGTACATCGCCATCCGGTACAGCGTCTCGTCATCGAAATCCGGCAGTCCGACCACCGTGGCCGAAAGCAGGTGCCGGCCCTCCGGCGCGTATTCTGGCGCAACGTTCGTGATCTGCACGGCGTTGTTCACGAACGGCCGGTGATTGGCGTTGAGCACGATCTTCTTGCCCTCGTACACCCGCTCGGTGCCCTGCCAGTACAGGTTGACCGTGCTCGCCATGCGCTCTGGCGTGCGCAGGCCCGTCAGCCGGGCCGCTTCGGGAGCTTCGACGGCCACAACCACGGCATCGGCCCACTCTTCGGCACCGTCCTCCACGCGCACGCCGCGCACCGCGCCGCTATCTTCTCGAATCAGCTCGCGCACCCGCGTGTTCAGGCGCACACGGCCGTCCGCAACGAGCGGCTCGGCAAGTTGCTCGGGGATAGCGCCCATGCCGCGCGCCGGGACGACTGCTCGCCCCTCGACCAACATCTTGAAGTCGAATTTGAAGCACTTCGCGCTGGTACGCAGCGTGCGGTCGAGGAAGATGCCGCCGTAGAACGGCCTGATGAAGCGCTCGACGTAAGCCCGAGAGAAGCCCTGCGCGCGCAGGTATGCCAGTGTCGTGCGGTCAGGCCCGGCGAGCACCTGCGCCACCGTCTGGGCGCGTAGCTTGAGCGCCAGCATGGCCGTGAGCAGTTTGTCTCTCGGAGAGATAACGTCGCTCACCGCCGCCGCGAGCGCAGCCCCCGGGTCGCGCAATGGGTCGGTCAGCACGTGCAGCTTCGGCCCGAGCGCGATGATGGCTCCGGGGTCGAACGCGCGCAGGTCGAGCGCGTCCTTGTCGAGCCGCCGCTTGGCCGCCGGATACGAGGAGAACAGCACCTGGAACCCGCGGTCGAGCAGGTACCCGTCCACCCGGTCTGTACGCACGCGCCCTCCAACGCCGTCGCTCGCCTCAAGCACCGTGACGTCCGCGCCGCGCTCCCGCAATATCCGGGCGCACGTCAATCCCGCGAGTCCGGCCCCTACCACAACGAACTTCATCTCGCACTCCGTAACGTTATGTCAAGCGCGTTTTAGGACCGCGCTGCTGCCTGTTTGAGGTAATACGCTTGTCCGGCCCCCTCGGCGCGCATTATAGTAGTGTCATCCGGCCCAAATCGCGGGCCACTTACACCGGAGGACAGATGAGCGGAAAGCGAAGGGGCGGTACGGGCGACGGCCGCCTTGCCGAATTCAGAGAGTACCGCGAGCGCATGAACGACCGAATTCTCGGCACGGGCCACCTCGGGGTCAAGCGCTTCTTCAACCTCGACAGCGCGGCCTACGACGACAGGGCGCTGCCCGGCCGGACCAAGGAGCTACTCGGCCTGGTGTCATCGCTCGTGCTGCGCTGCGACGACTGCGTGGACTACCACCTCATCCAGTGCGTCGAGCTTGGATACACCGACGACGAGCTTACCGATGCGCTGAACGTGGGACTTGTGGTAGGCGGCAGCATTGTCATCCCGCACCTGCGCCACGCGATGGAGACTATCGACCTCCTGCGGGCCGAGCAAGCTAAGACGGCGCCCTGAAGCGGCGCGTCACACCGAGCGCCGAACCAGCATCAGCCCGACCCCGCGCACGAGCAGCACGACGACGTACAGCACGACGGCCGAGAGCACAATTGTGCCGCCGGGGGGCAGGTCGCGGTAGTATGAGACGGCAAGCCCGGCCGCGAGCGCCGTTACGCTGAACGCCACCGACCAGATCAGCGTGGCGAGGAAGCCCCGGCCGAACTGGAGAGCTGTCGCCACCGGCACGATCATGAGCGCGGCCACCATGAGCAGGCCGACCACCCGCATGCCGATTGACACGGTCACGGCAGCGAGCACGGCCACCATCACGTTCAGCATCGACACGCGGATGCCGCTCACCCGTGCCGTGGCCTCGTCGAAGCTGAGCGCGAAAAGCTCCTTGTAGAACAGGATCACCAGCGCGGCCACGCCCACGCCCAGCCCGGCGATGAACCACACGTCCTCGGTGCGCACGGTCGAGATCGAGCCGAACAGGTAGCCGAACAGAGCCGCGTTGGGCGTGTCGCTGAGGAACGCGAGCACGACGCCCAGCGAGATACCCGTGTAGAAGAAGAGCGCCAGCGCGAGGTCGCCGAACGCCCGCTGCTTCGAGCGCAGCCACTCGATCCCCAGCGCGCCCACAACAGTGAGGCCGAGCGCGCTCACCAGCGGGTAGATGCCCGTCATGAACCCGGCGGCCACCCCCGCGAATGCGATGTGCCCCAGCCCGTCACCTATCAGCGACAAGCGTCTCAGGACGAGAAACAGTCCGAGCATCGGGGCGATGGCCGCTACGATTAGGCCCGCCGCGAGTGCCCGCTGCATGAAAGCCGGTTCAAGCCACTCAAGCATGGTCGCCCGCCCGTTCGTGCGCGACGAGGGTGTCGCCCTCCTGCTCGTGGTCGTGGTGCTCGTGGTGTACGGCGAAGTGCTCGGGCGCCGCGAGGAAGCCCTCGGGCGGGCCGTAATAGCACAGCGTGCGGTTGACGCAGGCAACGGTGTCCAGCATCTCGCGCAGCGGGCCGATGTCGTGCGACACGAACAGCAGGGCAACTCCAAGCTCGTCGTTCAGGTCTTTCAGCAGGTTGTAAAACCGCGCCTGCGATTCGGCATCCACCCCGGCGGTCGGCTCATCCAGTATCAGCAACTCGGGGTCGGCCGCCAGCGCGCGGGCGATGAACACCCTCTGAAGCTGCCCGCCCGAAAGCTGCCCGATCATCTTGCGACGCAGCGGTTCCATGCCGACCAATTCCAGCGCGCGGCGGGCTGCTGCGCGGTCGGCGCGGCCCGGCCAACGGAACAGCCCCATCTTCGCCACGCGCCCGAGCAGCACTACCTCTTCGACCGTCGCCGGGAAGTGCGGATTGGATGCCTCGGGGCGCTGCGCCACGTAGCCGATACGCCACCAGTCCCGAAAGCGCCCCAGCTCCTGACCGAAAAGTTGCACGCGCCCACGCTGCGGCTCGAGCAGCCCCAGGATGATCTTCAGCAGCGTGCTCTTGCCCGCCCCGTTCGGCCCGACAATGGCCACGAACTCGCCCGGCTTCACCGACAAAGTCAGGTCGTCAAGTACAGTCAGACCGTCGTCGTAGGCGAACGACACGTTCTCCACCCGTATGACGTCGGACGCGCCTTGATTAATGCGATACCGGCCTCTGGCGGCCGCTGTCTTCACTTCGCTCTTATGTGCGATCATTGCTGTTCCCCACGGTATGTAATGGTCGTTTCCGGTCACTCCGATAGTGCGCCGCGACCGTTACTGGCAGTCCAGGGCGGTGCGCAGATTTGCCAGGTTCTCGCGCATCAGCGAGAAGTAGTCGGCGCCCGAAGCGGCCTGCGCCTCGGTAAGCCCTTCGATGGGGTTGAGCACAAGTGTCTCCGCTCCCGTCTCCGCCGCGATAACCTCGGCAACTCGCGGCTCGACCAGCGTCTCGAAGAAGATGTGCGTCACGCCGCGATCCTTCACAAGCCGTATGACCTCGCTCAGCCGGGCGGGACTCGGCTCGGCCTCGGGCGAAAGGCCGGATATGGCAACTTCTTCAAGGCCGTAGCGCCGCGCCAGGTAGCCGAACGCTGCGTGTGAAGTCACGATCTCCCTGCGAGCGCAAGCGCCCAGCCCCTGCTCCATCTGCACATCCAGCTCGTCCAGGTCAACACGCAGTGCATCGGCGTTGGCGCGGTAAGTCGCCTCGTTCGCCGGGTTCGCCTCAACCAGAGCAAACTCGATGTTGTCGACCATGACTTTGGCGTTGCGCGGGTCGAGCCAGACGTGCGGGTCGAGCGCGCCGTCCGCCGACTCACCTTCGTGGGCCAAGCCCGGCTGCATTGCTATCCCCTCGGACACCTCCACAACCTGCAGACCCTGCGCCTGCAGCGTGTCGAGGGCGCGGTCGATCGCGGGTTGGAAGTCTCCACTCAGGTAGAGGAGTAGCCGCGAGTCTTGTATGCGCTCGACGGTGCGCGGCGAAAGCTCGAGGTCGTGCGGCTCGGCCCCCGGCGGCACGGGGTTGAACACCTCCACCGCATCGCCGCCTAACCGCTCGGTGAAGTAGGCAATCGGGTAGAAGCTCGCCACTACCTGCAACTTACCGTCGTTGCTCGCGCTGCCGGGAGTGGTGCTGACAGACCCCGCCTGGCTGCCGCAAGCCGCGGCCAGCAGCGCCGTCACGAGCAGTACAAGTACAGCCGCCCAGCGCCGCTGCGCTATCTGCCCTGGCATTCTTCGCACTCCCCGTACAGCTCGAGGTGGTGGCCCTGCACGCGGAAACCCGTCTGCCCCTTCAGTCCCTCGATAAGTCCGTCCACCGAACAGCCCTCGAAGTCGCTCACGCGCCCGCAAACCGTGCAAACAAGGTGGTGGTGGTGCGCGTCGCTCAGGCCGCACAGCACATAACTGTGGCCCCAGTTCGCGCCCGACTCGGTGTGTACCCGCCGCAGGATCCCCTGCTCGACCAGCAGCTCCAGCGTGCGGAACACAGTCGCCCGGCCCACGTTCGGCGCGCAGCGCTCCACAGCGTACAGCAGCTCGGCTGCCGTGAACGACGAGCGCTGGAGCGCGATCTGCCCGAGCACAGCGCGCCTCGGCTCCGTCATGCGCAGGCCCGAGCCTGCCACGCGCTTCACGAGTGCGCCGGCCACGTCGCTGTCCAGCGTCTTATTGATACTTAGTCTCATAACGCGCATTGTATCACGGCCAATCAATCCTGTCAACGTCCTTCGACTATCGTGCCGCGACCGGACGCGAAAATGCCCCAAAAGTCGCCTGCAGACCTATTGACAGGGCGCTCCCCGTCGTGTATACTCCTGGTGCTTGGAGGTGATGAGCCTCTGAGTGGCAAAGGCTCTGATGGATCTTCGGATTTGTCAGGGCTTTTTGCTTGCCCGTCAAAACGCTGCAGTACAAAAGTCTTCGCGCCGTGGCCCAAATTGGCCCTCGCGCACGCGCCCGAATAGCCTATAATGTAGCCATGCCCCGGCCCGGCCGGGCCGGGGCCAGGGACACTGAGCCATGGCTATTCACACAACGTCGTCTGACCGGCACCGCGCTCGTCTGCACTCGCTGGTCAATATCTCGCGGCAGGTCGCGGACATCTCAGGCGAGCAGGAGATTCTCGACTTCATCACGCGCGAGGCGCAGGTCGGGCTGGGCTGCGACCGCGCCGTGATCGCCATGCTCGACGCCGACGGTCTGCGCGCCAACGTCGTTGCACAGGTAGGCTTCCCCGCAGAGGAAGCCCGCCGGCTCACCGCTTCCCGCTTCCTCGTCGACGAACGCCCCATCGCGGCGCGCGTGCTGCGCGAGGCCCGCACGACCGTTGTGCGCGATTCGGCCTCCACCGCCGACACCGAAGGCGACATCCCGAGCGCATACGGCACTCGCTCGTTCGCATATGCCCCGCTGGTGCACAAGGGGCGCGTACTTGGCGCGCTGGGCGTGTTCTTCGTGGTGCACACGCACGACTGGGACGAGGACGAGATTCACTGGCTTGGCGCCCTGGCCGACCAGGCCGCACTCACCCTTAACTTGGTGCGCCGGATGCGCGCCCAGCGGCGCGACATCTCCCTGCGCGAGGCGCTGTTCGCAGCGAGCCGCCGCCTGCAGGCAGCCACCGACCTCGACACGGTCGTGCAGGCCACGGTGCAGGGCGTTGCCCAGCTCGTGCACTGCAGCGGCGTGGCCGTCCACCTGCTCAACCGGGACAGCACAGAGGCGACTATCGTCGCGCTGTGGGGCTACGAAGGCGCAACCGGCGACCTGAGTCACGTGCTGGGGCACCGCTACGACCCCGACAGCACCGAGCTAGACCGCCGCTCCTTCCGCAAGGGCGAGGCGTTCACCCTGGACGACTTCCAGACCGAGCCGACCCGCTGGCTCACCACCACCACGCCCACCATGCGCTCCTGGATGAGCGTGCCGCTCCTTGGCCGCAACCGCTGCCTGGGCAAGATAACCGTGGACCACATCGCGCCGGGTGTGTTCGGTCCAGAGGAACTTGCCATCGTGCAGACTTTTGCCGCGCATGCCGCCTCCGGCATTGAGCGTGCCCACCTGTACGCCGAGGCAACCCGTCGCGCCGACCAGTTGACTACTCTATACCAGGTCGGCCAGGAACTGCTCGGTGCCGGTACTCAGGACGAGCTTTACGCCACGCTGCGCAAGTACGTCATGCAGGCCATGGGGGCCGACGTGTTCTTCGTGTGCCTGGCCCACGACGAGAACGAGCCGCTGGAAGTTCCGGTCTACGTGGAGGACGGGGTAGACTTCCCACCCCAACACTGGGAGCCGACCCCCGGGCCGACTTCCTACGTGCTCAGGACCGGTCGCACCCTCGTGCTCGCCTCCGCCGCCGAGTTCGAGCTTTACAACTCGCGCCACGTCGGCCACACCGACCGCGACAGCCAATCGGGCATCTTCGCTCCGCTCAAGTGGCGCGACCAGACGAACGGCGTGCTCTCCGTGCAGAGCTACAGGCGCTATGCCTTCTCGAGCGACGACGTCCAGGTCTTCCAGGCGTTGGGCACGACCGCCGCCCTTGCCCTTGCCCGCCAGCGATCGGACGCAGCGACCGCCGAGCGTGCCGCGCAGTTCGCCGCGCTGGCCCAGAGTGCCCGCGCCCTGGTGAGCAACCTCGACCTCAAGGAGGTGCTTCAGTCGGTTGTCGACCGCGCTCGCGAACTTGCCGAAGCCGAGGCGTTCCTGATGCTGTACGACGAGAGCGAGGACTGCCTGCGGGTTACCGCGTACGCAGGCTCGCTCGACTGGCAGGGATCGGACTGGTACCGGCCGCGCCTTGAGGCGGGCACCGGGGTCACGGGCGCCGCGTTTGCCGAGCAGCAAACGGTGGTCGTCGGCGACATAACAAAAGACGAGCGGGTGTACTTCCTCAAGGGCAGCCCGCTGCGCTCCCTGGCCGTGCTGCCTCTCACGGTGGGTGAGCAGCGCCTGGGCCTGATCGAGCTTGCCTGGCCGGAGGTGGAGGGCGCGACTCCCGAGCGCCTCGCCATCTCGACCGCGTTCGCCGACCACGCCTCGCTGGCCATCTACAACGCGCGCCAGCACGACGAGCTGCTCCGGCGGGAGGCCGAGCGTACGGCCTTGCTCAGGCAGGTGCTCACGGCCCAGGAGGTCGAGCGCAAGCGCGTGTCGCTCGACTTGCACGACGGCCCACTGCAGTCGCTGGGCGTCGGACTGATCCATGCCGACACGCTGCGCAAGCGCGCCGAGACAAACCCAATCGTGCCCGCCGACATTGACCAACTGCGGCGCGACTTCGCGCTGGTGGTTGACGAGGTCAGGGGGCTGATCGCCGACCTGCGGCCCGAAGTGCTTGATTCGTATGGGCTGCTTCCCGCGCTAGAAGCCCACACCCGGCGTATTAACGAGACGACCGGCCTGGAGATCGAGATCAACTACACGCTGGAGGACAGGCTACCCGCATACCTCGAAGTGCTGATCTACAGGCTGGTGCAGGAGGCGCTGACCAACGTGCGCAAGCACGCACGCGCAACCCGGGCCGTGCTTGGCATCGAAGCAGATGAGGGCGCCTGCAGCGTGATCGTGCGCGTGACCGACGACGGCCGCGGCTTCGACATTGGCGCGCAGGCGCAGCGCGTGCAGGGCTACGGAGTCGGCCTGAGAAGCATGCGGGAGCGTATGGAGGGGGCGGGCGGCGAGATGAGGGTGGAAAGCGCCTCGGGACAGGGCACGACGATCACGTTCGTGCTGCCGCTCCCCGAGATCCCGGCGGAACGCTGTTAGGCAGGACTCCGGCGGAGCCGGTACGGTCAGGAAGGGGGCTGCCCGACACCGCACCCGCCCAGGCTGGCGCCGGGCAGCACGACTTCCTACGCATCCAGCATAGACGGCCCGTGTTTGCGGCCTATTAGCCCTTTGTTAGCAATTGTTAACGCGCGGGCCTATAGCTCGCGCTGCACCGCAGGCAGTGTGAAGCGGAAGATCGAGCCGCCGCCGTCGCGGTTCTCGGCCCAGATTCGCCCTCCGTGCGCCTGAACGATGTGCTTGGCGATTGCCAGTCCCAGTCCCGTCCCGCCCTCGCGCCCCTCGGTGCGCGACTTATCGACCTTGTAGAATCGCTCGAAGATGCGGGGCAGGTCGTCCGGCGGGATGCCGACGCCGGTATCTGCGATGCTGATCTCGACCCACGGGCCGTCCGCCCGCGCCGACACCTGTATGCTGCCGCCCGGGTCGGTGAACTTCACCGCGTTGTGAAGCAAGTTTACAAGCACCTGCTCCACTCGCTCGGGGTCGGCATCGGCTTGAGGCAAGTCCGGCTGGGCCGTTACCTCGAGTGACAGCCCGCCGCGCGTTGCCTGGGCGCGCAGACGACCTGCTGCCCTCTCAAGCAGCTCGGGCACGTCCACGGCCTGCCGGGCCAACTGCACCCGGCCCGACTCGATACGCGACAGCTCCAGTAGCTCGCGCACAAGCTGGGTCAGGCCGTCGACCTCGATGTCGATGCGCTTGAGGAAGTCCTTGGCGGCCCTGGGGTCTTCGTCCACGGCGGTAGTCAGCGTCTCGACCAGCAGCTTGATCGAGCTGAGAGGCGTGCGAAGCTCATGCCCGATGTTGGCCACGAAGTCGCGCCGGACCCTCTCCAGCCGCCGGAGCTCGGTCACGTCCTGCAGCACGACGAGGCCGGTCGGCTCGCCCCCGTTCGGGGCCGGCACCTCGGTCACGACGGCCGAGATGGTGTGCTTGCCGACCTCGATCTCGAGCCGCTGCCAGGCGATGGGGCTGGTCAGGGTGTGCTGCAGGGCGTTGTGCAGCTCGTGGTCGCGGGTCAGCTCGATTAGCTTCTTGCGGGCGGCGCTTTCGGGCTGCACTCCGAAGAGCCGCGCGGCGGGCGGGTTCATGCTCTCGATGCGGCCCTGTGGATCGGTCAGGATGATCCCATCGTGCATGTGCTCGAGCACGGCCGCCATGCGGTTGCGGTCCTCGGTGCGCTCGCGAATGACGGCGGAGAGGCGGTCGGCGGTGCTGTTCAATTCGCGGGCCAGCGCGCCAAGCTCGTCTCGGGAGGTGATCCGGGCACGGGCGCGGAAGTCGCCATCGCCGAAGCGCCGGGCAACATCGCCCAGGTGTGCAAGCGGCCCGACTATCGAACGGGCCACCAACGTGGCGGCCAGAGCGGCGGGCACGCTCACCAGCAATATTGTCAGCGCGAGGTTGCGCCACAACGCATCACGCGCCTGGTCGACGGCGGTCATGGGGTATGCCACGCGGGCCACGCCTACCACGCGCGACCGGCCGGCCGGGTCGTGGACGGCTGTGGCTACGTACAGGAGGCGCTCGTGCACGGTCGCGCTCACCCGGCTGCTGGAGCTTACGCCCTCCGACCGCCTGAGTGCCCCGGAGATCTCGGGCCTGCCGCCGTGGTTCTCCATGACGGCGGGGTCCTCGGCCGAGTCTGCGGCCACGCTCCCGTCCGGCCGGACGATGGTCACGCGGGTGCCGAAAAGCGCGCCCAGCTCTAGCGCGATGGCCTGCGTCTCACTCAGGGGGGCGGAGCGCGCAAGCAGCGGGGCGGCGACGTAGGCCACGGCGTGGGCCTCGTCGGCAAGCTGGGCGCGCAGGGCGTCCTCGCTGCGCCGCTCGATCTCGCCACCGAGCAGCAGGCCGAGCACTGCCGCCATCACGACCAGCAGCGCTGCGAAGGTGAGCGCCACCCGCGTCCAGGTGTGGGAAAGCATCGCGGGCCGCCGTCAGGCTCGAGAGCGGGCCGCGACCGGCTGCCCGAAGCGGTAGCCCACGCCGTAGACCGTCTGAATGTACTGAGGCTCGCCTGGGTCGGCTTCAAGCTTGGTGCGCAGCCAGCGCACGTGCACGTCCACCGTGCGCGTGCCGCCCACGTAGTCGTAGCCCCACACCCGGTCGAGCAGCACCTCGCGTGAGAAGACGTGCTGCGGGTTGGACGCCAAGAAGGCGAGCAGGTCGAACTCCTTGGGCTTGAGGGACACGGGAGAGCCTGCCAGGGTGACGCTGCGCCGCCCCAGGTCTATTTCGAGGTCGCCGGCCGATAGCACCGGGGGCGTCTCGCGCTCGGACAGGGCCAGGGGCTGCCGCCCAGGCACCACAGTCCCCTCTTGCGCTTGCGCGACACCGATTATTGCCGAGCGGCGGAGCATTGCACGTACTCGCGCCAGCAGCTCGCGCAGGCTGAAGGGCTTTGTGAGGTAGTCGTCGGCCCCAAGCTCAAGGCCCAGCACCTTGTCGATCTCCTCCTCGCGGGCCGACAGCAAGAGGATGGGCACCGTGGCTTGCCTGCGCACTTCGCGCACTACGTCGAAGCCGCTCATGGCGGGCAGCATGATGTCGAGGATGATCAGGTCGGGGCGCTGTTCGGAGGCGAGTTTGACGGCCTGCGCGCCGTCGGCAGCCGTGAGCACCGAGAAGCCCTCTCGCCGGAGATTGTACTCGAGCATGTCGCGCAGGGTCTTCTCGTCGTCCACGACGAGAATCTTTGCGGGCGGGTTGGGCTGGGTGTCGCTCATAGGGGGAACGCCGCAGGCGCGGACGGCGCCGCGCACGCCGCAATTTTACAGCCGCCCGTACGGGACCGCAAGGGCTACTCGCCCGGCCGGTACAGCCCGGCACGCATGCGGATCGGCCAGGTGACCTCGCGCGAGACTTCCGGAGGCCCCCAGACGGCCGTAAGCTCAGGCTCGACCAGCGTGACCGGGTCTACGCCGTTGGCCTTGATGTAGAGGCGCGTGGGCGACCACGTGCGCAGGTAGGCAATCATGTCGGCCAGCGTCCAGGGCAGGCTGATCTGCAGGTCGGGCGCGAGCACCTCGTCGAACGGGAAGGGCAGCGAGGCGTAGCCGTCGTCCACCAGCTTGCGCTCCTTCGGCCAGTACGGTCCGACGGTGTCGTAGTAGTAGCGGTCGATCACCTCGTCTATCTCCGGCGACACGCGTGTCAGGACGTAGCACCAGATGGCGACGGCGCCTCCCGGCTTTAGCACGCGCCTTACCTCGCCGTAGAAGGCGTCGAGGTCGAACCAGTGGGCCGCCTGCGCCACTGTTACGGCGTCAACCGAGCGGCTTTCGAGGCCCGAGGCCTCGGCCGGTGCGCGGCGGTAGTCCACGCGCTCGTGCGGAAACGCGCTCCTTAGCTGCTCCTCGCTCGGGTCGGTTGCTATCACTCGGTCGAAGTGCGCCGCGAGGCCGACCGCGGCCTGGCCGTTGCCTGTTCCGACGTCCCAGGCAAGTCGGCGCTCGGCGGGAAGCGACGCCACGAACTCGAACAATTCCAGCGGGTACGTTGGGCGGCTGCGGGCGTAGTCGGCGGCGTGGGAGGAGAAGTGGTCTTTGAAGGCAGGTTCTGCGCTCATGTTAGCGTCTACTCTCCGATAAGCTGGGTGACGACCTCGCGCTTGCGGGGGCGCGTGTCGAAGTCTACCAGGATGATCTGCTGCCACGGGCCGAGGGCCAGCCTGCCTCCGGAGAAAGGGACAACCAGGGAAGGGCCGAGCAGGGCCGCTCGAACGTGGCTGTGCCCGTTGTCGTCGTGCCAGTGCAGGTGGTGCCGGTACTCGACGCCTTGAGGGGCGATGCGCTCGAACGCGGCGCCCAGGTCGGCCACCGCGCCCGGCTCGAACTCGATGGTGGTCAGCCCGGCGGTCGAGCCGACGACGAACAGGGCAGCGATGCCGTCGCGCAGGCCGGACGAGGCTACGGCCGAGGCGACCTCGCGGGTGATGTCGAGGGTGTCGCCGTCGCCACGGGTGGGGAATTGCAGGGTCTGGGTGTGGACTGCCATGGTTTAGCGGGTGGGCGCACCTTTCGCGGTGGCTTCCTTCAGGGCGCGTACTACCTCGGACACGTCGAGCATCAAGTCCTCTTCCTCCGCGCCTTCCATTACGGGCAGGAGCGCGCTTTGAAGAAGCACGCCGTCGGCCAGCCGCGATAGCTCGGCTACTTCGTCGGGCGTTCCCGCGGGCGAGGGCACCACGACAGGCAACTCGGCGCGTACGCGGGCGTGCTCCACAAGCGAAGGCAGGGTCGAGGCATCAGCCGCGGCACAGAGGACGAATCCCCCCGCGACAGGCGCGAGTTCCGCCAGGCGCTCGAGGTCGCCTTCCTCCCGCACGGTCAGCGCGAGGTCAACCGCAGCCGCGCGGCAAGCCTCGGCCAGCGGCCCGGCGAAGGCGAGCGGCAGATCGGGCACGAGCAGCGCGTCCACACCTGCCGCAGCGCACTCGGAGGCGAGGCGGGCGATGCCGTGCGCGTGTATCTCGGCGTGGGGCGCGAGGAGCACGAGGGGGACTTCGTTCGAGCGCCTGGCCTCGGCAGCGATGGACAGGCAGTCGGCGACGATCGCGCCGGTGTGCCCGGCGGGTGAATAGGCATCCGAAGTGAAGACCGAGGCCGAGCCGATCACTATCAGGTCGGCGCCTTGCCGCCCGATGATGGGGAGCAGCCGGCGCGTTACATCAAGCGTGGGGATACCTGCGGGGAGATAGGGGACGAGGGCTGCTTCGCCCGCCTTGTTGAGGCGGCGGAATGTTCCCGGGATGCGGCTCATGGTCGAGCCGCCCGGGTGGGAGAGCTGGCCGGCATGCGGCTGTTGCCTTTCGAGTAAGGTGTCACAACCACTATTGTATTGCCTAACGGCGGGTGCCGCCAACCGGGCGAGTGGGCCTTGTGTTCTCCCACGGCCCCACCCCCCTCCCGCCCCGCAGCAGGAGAGGGGGCTGACTAGGAGGAAAGGAGACAGGATAACCGGCCGCGGTCTCCACGGCCATGCCTCGTGACGCCGTCGCGCCAGGGATGCAAAAAGCCCCCGTCCCTCCCAAAGGGACGAGAGCCAAATCGCTCTCTCGCGGTGCCACCCTTCTTCGGCACGTTCGTGCCGCCCTCAGTGGGTAAAGACGCGGCCGCTGCCACCGCGTATTACCCGGCTCCATGATAACGGCGGAGTGTCCGGCGCGGCCTACTTTCACGTGGAGTTCGGTGCGCAGCTCCCAGATCCATTCACCGCCCGCGCAGGCGCCGGCTTTCACCTCTCCCGGCTCTCTGCTGCCCCGCTTCTGCGGCTACTAGTTCTGTTCGCGGCCTGTCGGTATCAGGTTGTAGCACGCACTATAGCAGAGCATGAGGGGCAAGTCAATAGGTCGGGGCTGCAGTTCGTTATCTGGTCGCGGCTAGGGCTGCGGCTCAATCTGCGTGAAGTAGTCGCGCACAAGGTCCTTGTAGCCCTGAGGTATGTAGTCGCTGTCCAGTGCGCTGCCGGCGCGGTC
>DASTEB010000550.1:0-3774 GCA_035710025.1 Chloroflexia bacterium | reverse complement strand
GACCTCTATCGGAGAAGAGGATTTGGTTTGAGATGTAAGCGCATTGCAGGCTGGAATCAAGGGGCGTGGGGCGCTCCCCCGGGCTACGCTACCTCGAACACCATCTCCAGCTTGCCGAGCACTATCCGGTCGCCGTTGCGCAGCGGGTGCAGCGTGTACGGCGGCACCCGCTGGCCGTTCACTATGCTACCGTTCATCGCGTTCAGGTCTTCCAGGTAGAAGTTGTCGCCGGTGCGCGTCAGGCGGAAGTGGCGGCGCGACACGCCCAGGTCAAGCCCGCCGTACGGGCCGAGGTCGACGTCAGGGTAGCTGTTGCTTTGCGGGTCCGAGCGGCCGACGATCAGCTCGTTGCGGTTGGGGATCTGTATCGTCGCGGGGGGAGGCGGCGAGGTAATCACCAGCGAGGCGTGAATCTGCCTGGAAGGCGCCGCGGCGGGCGCGGCCGAGCTGTAGGTGCCGCCCCCGCTGGCCATCGGCGCGGAAGAATACGACGGCGGCGGGCTATACGAAGGCGACGATACACCCGAGGCGGGCGCCATAAGCGAGGCCCCGCAGTTGTCGCAGAACGCCTCGCCCGGCATGGCCGACGCCCCGCACACCGGGCACGAGGTCGTACCCAGGCCGTTGCCCGCGGGCGCGCTAGCGCCTACCCCCACGGTGCCGCCTACCGGGGCAGCCGCGCCCTGGCCGCGCACGGGCGTGCCGCAGGCGTCGCAGAACGACACCCCGTCCGGTAACTCAACCCCACAATTCGAGCAGTATATCGCCATCTATTACCTCAGTTTCCTCGGAAGACATCTAGAGCGAGATGCACCTGTAACGCATCTTCCCCTGCTAATATACCCCCTGCGCCCCTCTCCCGGCTATCTCTTGCCCGCGCCCTTCGCCTCTACCTCGTCCGCTCCCGCCAGGGCCCACATGGCTATCAGCGCGGTCTCGGCCGCGGCATCGAGCAGGTATATCTTCGAGATGCGCCCCTTCGCCACGTACACCAGGTCGATCCCCGTGAGCGCGGCGGCCGTGCCCGCGCCCAGCAGGGCTATCTCGGGCGTGATGCGGCTGCGCGAGGCCGCCAGGCCCACAACGCCGCCCACTACCGCCACGCACGCCCCCACCGTCTTGACGAGCCAGTGGTCGGTCTTGGGACCGGTCACCGCCTGGAAGGTGCGCATGTCGAATATGGGCCACACGCCGGTGCCCACATAGAAGCCTGCCTGCGTGTAGGCCGTGAGGCGGCGCAGGGCACGGCGGCCGTCCTTGCGGGAATCGCGGGCCACGGCTACTGGTCCTTGTTCAGCCGCACGGTCTTTCCGCTCTCGAAGCGGATGGTCTTGCGGCCCTCGGAGGTCATTACGCGCCCCTTCTCGAGGTTCTGCAATTCGGCTTCCACCGTGCGGGCGAGGTCGGTGTCGCCCTGGTTGAGCAGGTGGGTGAGTGCGCCGCGCAGCTTTTGCGTGGCCGACTGCACGTTGCCCTGCTCGAGGTCTTGCAGGGCGCGGGTCTGCAGCTTGAACGCGCTCACCTTCTCGACAAGGTTCATCACGTGCGAGCTTGGCGGCGGCACGGCCGCGGGGTCGTGCGAATAGGTGAGCAATACGTCGAGGGCGACGCGCTGGGCGTACACGTTGGCCTGCGGCACGTCGTACTCGATCTCCACCTGCGCGATGCGGTAGCTGCCAGCGGGCCGCGCAGGCACGACGAACTCCACCAGCAGGGTCTGGCCGTAGCCGCGCTCAACCTCGCCCAGGTAGATGTTGGACGTGCGCTCGTTGATGCGGCCCGGCTCCAGCTTGCTAATAAGCGGGTGTACCCGGAAGACGTTGCGCACGTCGATGCCCAGCGCCGGGGTGAGGTTGAGCGAGGCGCGCTGCAGGGCCACGGCCTGCATGTGCTGCACGGCGCGCTGGAAGTGCTGGCGGATCTCCTCCGCGTTGGCGATGTAGTCGGCGTCGCCGTTGCTGCGCTCGCCGATCTGCTGCATCAGCTTGTCGTTCCAGTCCTTGCCGATGCCGAGCGCGGTGATCGGCACGCCGATGCGCGCGGCCTGGTCGGCCTGCTCGAGGCAGCGCTTCTCCTTCTCGGTAATGCCGTCGGTGAGCAGCACGAGCCTGTTCACCTGCCCCTGGCCTGCCGCGCTGCCCACGACGGGCATCTGCTTGCGCAACTCGACCAGCCCGGCCTCCATCGCGGGGGCCATATTGGTGCCGCCGTCGGCCTTGATCTTGGCGATGCGTGCCTTCAGATCGGCGCGGGTGCTGTGGTCGGTGATGCGCTGCGATGGGAAGATGACCTCGTTACGGCTGTTGAACACGACCACCGAAACGTAGTCCTGCGGCTGGAGCATGTCGAGTACCTGGGAGGTGGCGTCGCGCAGGCTCTCGATTTTGGAGCCGTGCATGGAGCCTGAGCGGTCGAGCACCAGGCACAGGTTGAGAGGAAGGGGAGAGCCGGTCGCGACCGCCTCCGCGGGCCGCAGCTCGAGCAGGCAGTAGACAAGCTGCTCGACATTCATTACGGGGACTGTAGGGCGTGAAAGCAACGTCTGGACGTTCAACTCGCCTGCCATGAGCGCACTCCTGCAAGCCGGGCAAAGGCCGGCCTCGTGTAGGTCTGACCATTATAGAGATACGCTCGTGGAGCGTCAAAGTTTCGGTTGAACCGCAGAGACGCAGAGAGCGCAGAGGCAACGCAGAGATACTGAATGGAAAATGGTGCTCAGGATTTGTGGGACTAGCCACGAAGAACACGAAGGGAACGAAGGGCACGAAGTAATTGTTGTGCATAGCAGACAGTGCCGCTCAGGTGCCAACCCCAACCAAACCTTCGTGATCTTCGTGGATCTTCGTGGACCTTCGTTCCCTTCGTGGCTAGACGAATCTAACCTTGGCACCATGCCCCAGTGGAATCTCTGCGTTACCTCTGCGTTCTCTGCGTCTCTGCGGTTCAGACTGTATCGCGGAACAAAAGTGGGGGTAGACGCGTATAGACTCCATCTAGGCCCACGCTATCCCTCACATGGCGAAAGGAGCACTATGGACAACGCCAATAACCCTGTTGAAGTGGAGACTGCTGAACAAAAGGTCGGCGAGACGGCCGGGCTCGGTGCGGGCATCCTGGTAGGCGCGCGGGTGGGCACTATGCTCATCCCGGTGCCGATCGTGGGTACCTTCCTCGGCGGGCTGATCGGCGGCGCGCTGGGCAGCGAGCTTGGGAAGCGGATCGTGCCCGCGGTTTTCGAGGGCGCGACTACCTTCTACAATTCGCTGATGGAGTCGGGCCCCGCCGAGCGCAAAGGCCCCACCCGCATCGAGGTCGAAGGCAGCGACGAGGGGCAGTAGCTCATATAGAGGCGGCCACCGTCATAACGCGATGGCGGCCGCTGCTCACGCCGCTCGCTCGCGCAGGGAGGCCATGACGCGGGCAGCGGCAAGCTCCTTGGCCTTGGCTTCGAACATCACGTCGAACTGCAGGCCCGCCGCCCGGTCGAGGAAGCGGGAGAACTCCTCGGGGTCGACGTAGTCGGCATGCGCGCCTCGTGGAGTACGGCGCGCTCGTGCGCTCTTCGACTTGCTCCGGGGTGGGTCGTCCTGCCGGCGCTCGTCCGAGTAGTGTATCTTGGGCGTCTGCCCTGCCGGCCACGTCGCGAGGCACGCCGCCAGCGCGTCGCGCTCGGGTAGGGCGGTGCCGTCGGGCAGGGTGGTGGGGTTGATCCGGTGGTGCAGGTTGTCGAACACAACCGGAGCACCGGTGTGCTTGCTCACGTACAGCGCGTCG
>DASTEB010000549.1:0-3945 GCA_035710025.1 Chloroflexia bacterium | reverse complement strand
GGGTTCTCCCTCGAGCCTGTGCCCGACCCCGACCGGCCCGCAAGCACCGAGCGCACGAGGAAGTAGCTCTGCTCCTACGGTCAGGCGCGCCGTCCGAGGCAGCCAGCGATCACTGTGAGGGCCGCTCGTGTTGCCAACGAGCGGCCCTCACTACCCGTTCGCTCGCCGCGAGACCTATTCTTTACGCCCGCCTGTACCTCCGCCGGGCCGCCACGCCCCCCAGCAGGCACGCCACCGCGGCGGCTGCGAGGGCGAGCGGTATGCCGTCTGCCGGCCCGCCTGTTCGGGGCATTCCGGCGGGCGCCTGGCCTGCCTGCGCTGCCTGGTAGGCCTGCGCCGCGGTAGCCACGCGCTGGCGCTCCTCCGGCGCGATGGTGTTGGTGAAAGACTTGATCTTGCCCCCATCGGCCACCAGCTCGGTGTTGAACTTCACCGGCGCCACGCCCCAGGCCACCAAGAAGCGATTGCTCATCATCACCGTGGCGGTCGCCGTGTTGCCGTTCACCTGAGGGCTGCCCTGCAGCACACCGTGTACGGCGTTCTCGCTGGCGTACAGAAGCGCCTGCCTGACCTCATCCTTGCCTGTCCACAGGCCCGGCGTACCGGGTGGGGCCGGAGTGATCCTCAGCACCATGTCGTCGGCTACCAGGCCAAGCGCGGTGTCAATAGCCTGCGGGTCGCCGACCGCCCGGGCGAAAGTTGCCAGCAGCGATGCCGGGTCTGAGGGCTGTGCAGCCCCTGCTCGCGCCGCCTGCCCGTCGCCGGCCGCGAACCCGATTGCCACGGCCAACATGCACACCCATACCTTCGATACACGGTTCATCTCCATTACCTCCCTTCAGCTTTCGAAAGCATCTCACGAAGCGCGTCCACTAGGCCCCGCCAGTTCTCGAACAGGCGAGTCTCGCCGTCCGCCACCCGCTGCACCCTGCCCCGGCACTCGGTTCCGCCTCTACCCTCTACCGGGCCATCTTCGGCGGGCCGATCGGCGTATACCCTCACCAGGAACAGGTCCGAGCGTCCGTAGCGGTGGCGCGTCCCCATGTGTTCGCTCCTCTCCTCTCGCCGGGCAACCGCCATGCGGCGCCGGCGATTTCTGCTCGGAGTATGCGGCAGGGTGACACCGAGCGGGCGTTACATAATCGTTACAAAGCGTGCTATACTCACCGGAGATCGTGCCGTATGTACGTCTGTTCGAGGCCACCTGTGAGCGATGAGATAACCCTGGGACGCTGGCTCAGGCAGCGGCGCAGCGACCTCGGCCTGACGCAGGAGGAACTGGCCGACCGCCTCGGCTTCTCCCCGGCCATGATGCGTAAGATCGAGGCAGGCGAGCGCCGCCCCTCGGGCCAGATCGCCCACCTGCTGGCCGACTACTTCTGCATCCCCGACGACGAACGCGAGGCGTTCGTGGCCTTCGCACGCTCCGGCCGCGCTGCCCCGGTCTCCCCGGACGACAGCGCCGCGGCGGCCCCGTGGCGCCGCACCTACTCGCTGCAGACCAACCTGCCCGCCCTGCTCACACCCACCATAGGGCGCGAGCGCGAGCTGGCAGCCCTGCACGACCACCTGCTAAATCCGAAGACGCGCCTGGTCGCGCTCACCGGCCCTCCAGGCACAGGCAAGACGCGCCTCGCCGTGCGGGCGGCCCTGGGCCTCGTGGACCATTTCACTGACGGCGTGTTCTTCGTTGACCTTGCCCCTATTTCGGACCCCGACCTGGTGATGCCTACAGTCGCCCGCACGCTGGGCCTTGCCGAGGCAGGCGCGCGGCCCGCGGAGGGCGCGCTGCTCGACTACGTGCGCGAGCGCAGGCTGCTCCTGCTCCTGGACAATTTCGAGCAGGTGCTCGACGCAGCGCCCGACCTCGCGAGGCTGCTGGAAGCAAGCCCCTGGCTCAAAGCGGTGGTCACCAGCCGCGAGGCCCTCCACGTGCGCGGCGAGCGCCGGTTTCCCGTGCCGCCCCTCGAAGTGCCCGACCCCCACCGGCTGCCGTCACTGCGGGCGCTGGCGGTCTACCCGTCGGTGGCCCTCTTCGTCGAGCGGGCCCAGGCCGTCGCGCCCGATTTCGCGCTGACCGAGGACAACGCAGCCGACGTGGCGGCCGTATGCGCGGGCCTGGAGGGGCTGCCGCTTGCTATCGAGCTTGCGGCCGCTCGCGCCCGCCACCTGACGCCTGCCGAGATGAGGAGCGCGCTCGGCAGCCGCCTCGGGCTGCTGACCGGCGGCCCGCGCGACCTCCCCGCCCGCCACCGCACTCTGCGAGAGGCCATCGCCTGGAGCTACGGCCTGCTGGACGAGAGCGAGCAGCGCCTCTACCGGCGCCTGGGCGCTTTCGTGGGCGGTTTCACGCCGCAGGCAGTTCAGGCAGTGTGCGCGGACGACCGCGCCGCCGGCTCGACGCCCGACACGCTCTTGTCCCTGGTGGATAAGCACCTCGTGCGTGAGGAGCAGCGCACGGGGAAGCGGGCGGAAGCTCGCTTCGGTCAGCTCGAAGCGGTGCGCGAGCATGCACTCGAGCAACTTGAGAAGCAGGGCGAAGCCGCAGAGGTGATGGGCAGGCACGCCGCTTACTACCTGTCGCTGGCCGAGCAGGCGGAGCGCCACTTCACGTCGGCGGAGCAAGGCCCTGAGTGGGGCGCAGAGCAGATAGTGTGGATCGACAGGCTCGAGGCCGACCTGGACAACATGCGGGGAGCCTTGCAGTGGTACAGGGCGCGGGCCGAGGGCGCGGCGTCACCCGGCTCGCTGGACGACATGGACAGGGGTATGCGGCTGGTGTGGGCGCTGCGAAGGGTATGGTTCGGCCGCGGCCACTTCGCGGAGGGCATGCACTGGGCCAGGCTGTTCATGGCCGGCTTGCCGCAGCCGATCCCCGCCGAGCCGGAAGGGCTGAGAGCGAGCTACGCGTCCTGCCTGATGCTCGTCGGGCGGCTGTCTACGGTACAGGGCGACGCCGCTTCAAGCCGTCCGCTGATCGAGGAGGGCCTGCGCATCGTCACCGACCTGGGCGACAGGCAGCGCACGGCCCTGGGGCTGCTCATTCTGGGGGCCGTGTGCGCCGGGCAGGGAGATTACCTCGCCGCCCGGACCTACGGGCAGCACTGCCTGGAGGCGTACCGCGGCCTGGGCAACAGGTGGGGCGCCGCGGCGGCCCTGCAAGACCTGGGAGGCATCGAGCTTAGCACGGGCGATATGGAGAAAGCACGGCCTCTGCTTGAGGAAAGCCTGTCGCTCTACCGCGAGGCGGGCGAGGGCTTCGGGGCGGCTTCTGCGCTGCTCGACCTGGGAACCATAGCCTACTACCGGAAGGACTACGCGGCGGCGCGTGCCATGTTGCAAGAGAGCTTGCGGATAAACGAGGATCTGAGGGCCAGGAGCACGGCTGCCGGCTCGCTCGCGGTGCTGGGCTGGGCCGCCCTGCGCGAGGGTGACTATGACGAAGCGGCGGCCTCGCTCGGGGAAGGGCTGTCGCGGGCGCGGGAGGCCGGGGCGGCATTCGGGGCGTACTGGTGCCTGGTGGGGTTCGGCGCGCTCGCCTCTGCACGGCACGCACCCGAGCGCGCGGCGCGCCTGTTCGGGACAGCCGGAGCTTTTCGCGAGACCCGGCCTGTGCGCCTGATAAGCGCGCGCGAGGCAGAGTTGCAGGCCGAGATGGCGGCTGCACGCGCCCAGCTCGATGCCGAGACCTGGGACAGGGCGTGGGCCCAGGGCTACGCACTGACGCCCGAGGAGGCCGCCGCGCTTGCCTCGGACACCCCAGCCCTTCGAGCGAGCCGCTAGGCCAAGGCGGCGGAATTCGCCCTTACAGAAGACCGCGCCCTCATGACGCGGTTCATCCCGAAGTGCTATAGTGGAGTGCCGCTCTAATGCCTGCGGCATAGACGTATGACCTCAACCATCGCTGCGCAATATAGAGGCTGCCTGTTGGGCCTGGCCGTGGGG
>DASTEB010000548.1:0-2941 GCA_035710025.1 Chloroflexia bacterium | reverse complement strand
ACCCATGTTGATCCCGTACAGCACCGCGACCAGCATCGAGCTTGTGAAGCCGGTTATCGTGCGCACGCCGCTCACAATGCCCTGTATCCTGCCCCTGGCGTTGTCGGGCGACAGGTTCGCGGTGAACGCCCGGATCGCGGGATCCATCAGGGCGATCATCGCGCCTTCGAAGATACCCAGCGCGGCGATCAGGAACAGGTCGGTCGTGAAGCCGTAGGTGAAGTACACCGTGCTGATCAGCATACCCGGCACAAAGATGAGCGGGGCCAGCCGGTACTTGTCGGCCATCTTGCCGGTGAAGGGCATCATGAACATCAGGGGCAGTGAGAAGGTGATGAACGTCAGGCCGATGTACGAGGTCGAGGCGTTCAGGTCGTCCAGCCACAGCGTCCAGATGGAGATGAACAGGCCGTCGCCGAAGCCCGAGGCGATTGCCAGGGCGAGCGCGCCGGCCAGCGCGGGCACGAACAGGCGCTTCGGCACGCGTCGCTCGATCTTGCCTTCTTCCACCACAGACGCGCCCTCGGGCTCGACCAGGACCGATTCCGTGCCGGGCTTCGGGTTGGTCATCTTGACGAAGAGCAGAACCGCGGTGAGCAGGCTCGCGACGCCGCCGAAGATGAACGGCGCGGTATAACCGAGCCAGTCGCCCATGACGCCGCCGATGGCGGGGCCGAGCATGAACCCGGCGCTGTTGGCCGAGCCGACCCAGCCGAACGCCGAGCCGCGCTCTTTGGCGGGCACCGAGTCGATCACGTAAGCGTTGGCGGCGGGAATGACAGCTCCGCCTGCAGCACCCTCGATGAAGCGCAGGACGATAAAGTACCAGGGCGAGTCGTCCAGCAGGAACAGGAACGATATGATGCCGACAGCAGTCACGCCCAGCACGAGCAGCGGCTTGCGGCCTATGCGGTCGGACAGCCAGCCGCCCGGCAGCTGGAAGAGGAACTGGCCCAGCAGGAAGCCGGAGGCCATCAAGCCGAGCTCGGCCATCGTCGCGCCCGCGTCGCGAGCGTAGATGGCGCGCACGGGCACGATAGCGCCAATGCCGATCAGATTCACGAAGAGGCCCAGGCAGATAAGGCCCAGGTTGGGGTATCTATAAGGCGGAGTATTCCGCGCCCAGGCAAGGAACCTGGCCCAGATACTATTGCGTTTTGCCTGCGCGGTATGCATCGGTTTCTTATGAATCCTTTAATATCGCGGGGTTTGCCCTGCGTTATAGTGTAACAAACCGGCGCACTCGGTTGGTACCGCCGAGGGGCCGATTGTGCGGGAGGGGATGTCGTTCTAAAGACCTAGTACCGGGTAGTAGGCAAGTCACCACCCCTTACCCCCGACCCCTCTCCCCGCCTGGCGGGGAGAGGGGAGTCAATTAAGAGGAGGTCTGGGGGACACCCCCAAACCCCCGGCAGGGGGACGCGTCCCCCTGCACCCTCGCTTGAGACCTCTCAGCCCCGGCCTAATCCACCTGCTTCTCCGGGTGAGTGGCGTAGTAGTCGCACCAGTGGCGGATCACGCACTTCGGGCATTTGGGGTCGCGCCACACGCAGATGCGCTGGCCGTGCAGGAGCATGTTGCGGTGGAAGGCGAGGGTGTCGCGCGCGCTAGTGGGGTCGGGGAGGAGCGACTGGAGGATGGGGTGGGCGGCGTCGGCGCTAACCTTCTCGCCAATGAGGCCGAGGCGGATGCTCACGCGGTGGACGTGGGTGTCTACGGGGAGGATGGGCATCCGGCAGGCGAACAGGAGCACGCACGCGGCGGTCTTGGGGCCGACTCCGCCCAGGCTCTGCAGCCACGCGTTGGCCTCCTCGAGCGGCATGCCGGCCAGGAAGGAGAGGTCGTAGCCGCCGCGCTCTTCCTTCACGCGCTCGAGCACCGCCTGGATGCGCGGGCCTTTCGTGTCGGGCCAGTTCACCACGTCAATCGCCTCGACCACCTCGCGCACCGGGGCGGTACGCAGCTCCTCCCACGTGGGCCACCGGGCGCGCAGGTTCCGGTAGGCGGCCCAGGTCTGCGGGTCGGCGGTGCGGTGCGACAGCATCGTCTCGATCAGGGTTCCGAGCGGGTCGAGCACGGGCCAGTTCGGCTCGCCGTACTCCTCGCGCAGCAGGGCGAGCACGGCACGCACCTTGGCACGGATGGGGTCGTCGGCGGCTTCTTCCCGGGCGCGCTCGATCTCGGCCTGTACTTCGGCGTGGGGCGGGCCGGGGTTAGGGGCGGGCCACTTCTCGCGCTGCTTCGTGTCCAAGGAAGGCATGGCTCTCTCCGTGCGGGGTGTGCCCCGACGTGGCACGCAACTCTCATGCCACCGGCGCTATTCGAACCAGGTGACGGGCGGGATGCCCAGCTCTCGGCACACGCGCTCGGTGTCGGCCAGGTGTTCGGGCGTGGTCTCGGCGTACTCCAGTCACCACAATAGCTGGTGTACGGGGCGGCGCTCCTCATAGCCGAGGTCTACGGCGTGTGCGGCGCGGTAGATGCGCCGGAAGCGGGGAGAGGTCATGCCGCGCCACAGGTCGAGGCGGGCTAGGTCCGACTCGTGGTGCCCGGCCCACGCGCTGTCGAAGTCGAGTATCCCCGCCAGCCGCCAGACGGTGCCCTCGGGGCGGAAGAGGATGTTGTGGTGGTGCAGGTCGTCGTGGCACAGGCAGGGTTGCGTGACGCTCGCGAATAGCTCGCGCCGCTCGCTGAGCACGTCCGCGAACAGGCGGGCGTTAGCGGTGCCCTTGATGCGGGCATTGGCGCGGGCAAGTAGCGCGTCGAGATATGGCGTGGGCGTATCGCCGGGCGGGAGGTCGCCGAAGGTCGGGAAGGTGATGTCGTGCAGGGAGGCGAGAGCGGCAGCGATTTGCTCGCGGGCGCTCTCCTGCTGCTCAGATTCGAGCCTGGGCTGGAGCGCGGACCAGGGCACGCCGGGGATATACGTCGTCACAATGTA
>DASTEB010000547.1:0-5707 GCA_035710025.1 Chloroflexia bacterium | reverse complement strand
CGAATGACCGTAACCACAAGCGAGCTTCGCAAGGGCTTGACCATCCAGATGGACGGCGAGCTTTACAAAGTAACCGACTGGGCGCACAACAAGCAGGGTCGCGGCAGCGCCCAGGTGCGCCTCCAGCTTAAGAACCTGCGTACCGGCAGCAACATCGAGCGCACGTTCCAGGCAGGGGCCAAGTTCGACGACGTGCGCCTCGAGCGCCGCACGCTGCAGTACATGTACTCAGACGGCGACGAGTACCACTTCATGGACCCCGAGACGTTCGAGCAGTCTTCGCTCAACGCGAACCTGCTGGGCGACGCGGTCAAGTTCATACGCGAGAACGACACGGTCGACATCCTCATGCACGGCGACGACTTCGTGGACATCGACATGCCCGCAGCGGTCGTGCTCACCATCACCCAGAGCGACCCCGGCGTGCGCGGCGACACCGCCACCGGCGCCACCAAGCCCGCCACGCTCGAGACAGGCCTGACTGTGCAGGTCCCCCTGTTCGTGAACGAGGGCGACCGCATCAAGGTCGATACCCGCTCGGGCAAGTACCTGGAGCGCGTCTAGCTTCCGTATCGCTCGGCGGGCCGCGAAGATGGCGTTGCCTGCATTCACAGTGGGGGGAATCCTGCATTCACAGTGGGGGGAATATGGTAAGACTGCCGGAGAAGGGCGCGGACGAACACGAGCAGGAGCACGGCCACGGCCAGGCGCAGTCGTACGGCGCCTCGGCCAACGGCCTGCCTACGCTCACCGCGCTCAGCAATGAGGTCAAGGAGCTTGTTCGCCTGATCTCCGCCACCGACATCAACGAGCTGCACCTCGAGAGCGGTGCCGTGCGCATCGTCATAAAGCGGGGAGGCATCGCCGCGGCCCCCGCATACGCCCCTCCGGCCGTCTATACACCTCCGCCCACCCTCACTACTCCCGACCGCTCGGAGAGCGTGAACCTGATCGGGCACAGCCCCACGCACGGCGACGAAGTAGCCCTGGAGGAGGGCGAGGAGCTGATCGTCGCGCCCATGGTTGGCACCTTCTACGCCGCGCCCGCGCCCAACGAGCCGCCGTACGTCACCGAGGGGCTGGACATCGAGCCGAGCACGGTTGTGGGCATCATCGAAGCGATGAAGATGATGAACGAGATCGAGGCCGAGGTCGGCGGGCGCATCGTGCGCATCCTCGTGCAGAATGCCGAGCCTGTGGAGTACGGCCAGCCCCTCATGGTGGTCGCCACCAACGGCTAGGCAGTGACCAGTGGTCAGTGGCCAGTGGTCAGTATAAGTGCGCCAGCGTCCTGCCTGGCCTGGCGCAGTATCATTGTATGTCATGTGTCGTGGCCGGGCTGGCCACTGACCACTGATCACTGGTCACTGTCCACATGAACATCCGCCGCATTGGGCTAGGGCTGCTCGTCAGCGCCGTCTGTCTGTACTTTGTCGTGCGCGGGGTGCAGTGGAGCGAGGTCGTGCGCCACCTGAGCGAGATCGACCTGCCCCTGTTCCTGCTGTCCATGCTGCTCATGCTGGCGGCCTACTTCCTCATGACCTGGCGGTGGCGCTTCCTGCTCGACCCGCTGGACGCCCCGTCCCTCCCCGCGCCCGACAATGCGCGAGGCAGCCGCTACACTCTGCCCGACCTGTACGGCAAGATGATGACGGGCTACTTCTTCAACGCCTTCTTCCCCGCCCGCGCGGGCGACCTCGTGCGCGCTTACCTGCTCGGCCGTAAGACCGGCATGCGCAAGACAACGGTGCTGGCCACCATAGTGATCGAAAAGGCGTTTGACGGCATCGCTCTGCTGCTCATGTTGCTGCTGAGCCTGATGCTCCTCCCGACGGTGACGACTGAAGATTCGGCGGCAATCTCGCCCGACCTGCTGGCCTGGGTCGCCGGGATCGGGCTGGTAGCGGCGCTCGGCGGACTCGCCCTGTTCTACAGGTTCAGCGACCGCCTGGCCCGGGTGGTCGAGCGCTTCTTCGCTATCACCCCCTTTCCAGGCTGGATGGAGCGCCTGGCCGTCCGCCTGATCGAGACGTTCGCCGGTGGCCTGCACGTGTTCAAGAGCCCGCGCCCCCTCGCCCTGGCGGGCGGCATCTCGCTGCTTGTGTGGGTGGTGGTCGCCGGGATGTTCCTTGTCGCCCTGCAGTCGTTTCGCACGCCGTTCCCGCCCGAGCTTGTCAGCCCTGCGGGCCTCCTGTTCATGACGGCCCTGGTCAACCTGGGGCTGCTGGTGCCCGCTCTGCCCGGCAACGTTGGCACCTACGAGGCGCTGGTGGTGGCTGCCATGGCCGTGTTCCGCGCCGACAAGGAGCTTGCCGTGGCATTCGCCCTCATTTTCCACGTTGGGCAGCTTGTCGTCACGCTCATGGTGGGGGTGATAGCGTTCTGGGCGCAGAATATGTCGCTGGCCGACATCCGCCCGGTGGAGGAGCGTGCTGAGAGCGAGGCAGAGCGCTCCATCGAGGAGTTGGAGGGAGAGCCTGGCGTGCCCGCGTTCGGCCCGGAGGTCGAGCGCTGAAGGCGGCGGGTGGGCGATACCGCTGCTTTGCGCTACAATAAGAGTCGGACCTGCTAATTGTAAGGTGGGCGCAAAGCTGTATGCACTCTGAGCACCCGGGTAGAGAGTTGTTCCGCGGCTCGTGGGGGCCGCGATGAGAATACTGGTACTCGCACCGCAGTGGCCCGACCCGCCCCGGCAAGGGGCGGCAATTCGCAACCTCCACATCATCCACTACCTGGCCGCCAGGCACCGTGTTACCCTGCTGACGTTTGAGCCTGACTTCCCCATTGAGCGAGAGCCGTTGGAGCGTGCCTGCGAGCACGTGATCGTCCTTCCCGCCCCCTCGAGGACGAAGCGCGCGAGGCTGGGCGCGCTCGCCCTTTCGTCGCTGCCCGATATGGCGTGGCGGCTCTCCTCGGAGGAGATGCGCCGCCATCTCGCCGCGCTTGCCGAGCGGGAGCGGTTCGACGCCGTACACGTCGAGGGGATCGAGATGGCCCCCTACGGCGAGCTTGCGCTAGAGATCTCGCCCCGCACCCGCATGACCTACGACGCGCACAACGCCGAGTACGTGCTGCAGCGCCGCGCCTTCACCACCGATCTGCGCCAGCGCGGCCGCCTTCCTCGCGCCATCTACTCGCTCGTCCAGTGGTGGCGCCTGCGCCGATACGAGGGCCGCATCGCCCGGCGCAGCAGGCATGTGCTCGCCGTGTCGCCCGCCGACCTCGCCGCGCTCGAAGCCCTGTCGCCCTTCATACAGGGCAGGGCAAAGCTGCTGCCCAACGGAGTGGACCCCGTTTACTGGTCGCGCGACGCCGTTACGCCCGAGGTAGAGCTTGCGGACGGCGAAAACATCGTGTTCGACGGCACGATGGACTTCCGCCCGAACGTGGATGCGGTGCTGTGGTTCGTGAACGAAGTGTGGCCCACCGTCCACGCCGAACGGCCGCAGGCGCGCTTCTACATCGTGGGGCGCAACCCCGTTCCCGAGGTCGTGGCCCTGGGCGAGCGGCCCGGCGTGGTGGTGACGGGCGCGGTGGAGGACATGCGCACGTGGGTGGCGGGCGCGACCGTTTACGTGGTGCCGATGCGCATGGGGGGCGGAGTCCGCCTCAAGGTGCTGCAGGCCATGTCGATGGGCTGCGCGATCGTGTCCACTTCGATGGGCGCCGAGGGCATTGACGTGAGACCCGGCAAGGACATGCTCATGTCCTTCTCACCGCAGGGGTTCGCCCAGGCTGTACTGCTGCTCCTGTCCGACCGGACGCGCCGCCGGGCGCTGGGTGCATCCGCCCGCGAGCTTGTTACCACTCACTACGCGTGGGAGCAGCTACTCCCAATGCTGGACGAAGTGTACCCGCCCGAGCGCTAGAGCCTGGTCGTTAGCCCAGCCACCCGAGCGACAGTACGATCCCGAACGTTATCACCACGGCAAGCCCGGCCGACAGCCCCGCGAACAGCCATACCCTGGAAAGCGCATAGGTCACGGCTGATGTGAACAGCGTGATGCCGGGCGTGAGCAGCAGCATGACCACCCCGAGGCTGGTCAGCGCGAGCGGGTGGAGAGCGAGGAGTTCGGGCACGAGCCTGTCAACCGGTATGGTGACGTTCTGCGAGATATCGCCGCCCGGGCTTCCGGCGAGCAGCCACCACACGAGGCCGCCAACCATCATGGCGAAGCTGGCGTACATACCCACGCGCAACACCACCGACACCCACTTGTAAGTCGGCGTATCGGTCGGGATGCCCGGCGGCATATTGTCTCGGCGGTCGCGTTGCATGGTCACGTCCTCTCCCCTAGCGTCCCGGAGGCTGGTAGATGCCCAGCCCCTGCAGGAGCATGAGCAGGGCGATACCTAGCGCCACGTACCCGAAAATCCTGCGCAGCGTGGCGCTCGGCGTGCGGGGCACCAGCCACGCCCCCACCCTCGCCCCGAGGAACACGAACAGCGCCACCGGCACGGCGATGCGCGGGTCGATGTCGCCGTTGGCGTAGCGCACGAAGGCCGCGCTGGTAGCCGTGATGCCCACCATGAAGTTGCTGGTGCCGGTCGCCGCTTTGATCGGCACCGACATGAGCAGATTCATCACCGGCATCTGCACAATGCCACCACCCACGCCCAGCAGGCCCGCGATCACGCCGGCAAGCGCGCTGATTGCCGTCCCCGTGCGCACCCGGCGCGGCCGGTATATCTCGACCTTGTCGCTCGCCAGGTCGTAGTACGCGGCGTCGAGGTCGAGGCGGGCCGACGTACCGTCGCCTTTGTCCTCGGGGTCGAAGGCGGGAGGCGTGGGCCGCCTGCCGCGCAGCATGGTGAACGCCGTGTAGATCAGCACCACGGCGAAAAGTACGCTAAGTACTTGCGCGGGTAGGAAGGAGGCGACCAGCGAGCTAAGGAGCGCGGCAAGAGTGGTCGACACGAGCAGCACGAGCGCCAGCCGGATATTGGTCAGGCGACTGCGAACGTAGGTTGATGCGCCCGCGGTGGAGGTCGCCACCACGGCCACGTTGCTCGTGCCCACCGCTGTCAGGGTGGGCAGGCCGAAAGCAAGGACCAGGGCCGGGACGACAAATACGCCTCCTCCCAGCCCCAGCAGCGCGCCAAGCATTCCGGCCCCGAAGCCGGTGACCGCAAGGCCGCCGTAGAAGAAGATGTCCAACCTCAGTCCGCTCGCCGGGCGACCCGCCGGTGGGGTGCTCGGCAGTAGATGTGCTGTGCGAGTAGAGTACCCCCGGCCCTTCCAGTATACACCCCGAGCACACGTGCCGGATTGTGCAGCGCGTCACAGACTAACAGCACCGTCGTTCTAAAAGGTGCGCGGCTGCTCTCGGGCCGCCTCACTCTACAGGCTGCACATCTACACTCCAGGCCGGAGGACCGCCATGGCACTGGCCGAAAAGGCCATCAAGGAGGTCGTGACGCAAACTGCGCCGCGCTACGATGCGCGGGTTCGCGGCCTCGCGGCCATCTACGTCTTACTCAACCTTGTCTCCCTGGCAATAGCCATAGCCATCATATGGCGCGGGCAGTTCTTCGTCACGCTATCCCAGCGCTCGAACGTCGAAACCCTCACCCTCGCCATCATTCTCATCCTCTCGATCTATTACATCGCGACCACCTTCAAGGGCTTCATCGGCGCGTTCCGCATGATCCTGCTCAATGCGAGCGAGAGCAACCGCGAGGACCGCAAGCACCGCGCCCTTCCGCC
>DASTEB010000546.1:0-9805 GCA_035710025.1 Chloroflexia bacterium | reverse complement strand
GGGGCAGACTCGCGTACGATGCTGCCGCCATTCCAGACGGAGTCTCGGTACGAGCACTACCCATTCTTCTCGCTTGAGCACCTGGGCGCTGTTGTGCAGGAGCAGTTGCTGGTCGCACCGATGGCGATTGTCACCATTGTGGTGGTCGCGCTGCTTGCGTGGCGGGGCGTGAGGGCACTGGGCCGGGCGGTGCCCGTGATGTGGACGCTGGCGGCGGGCGCGGCAGGGATGTTCTTCTACAGCGTCTCGTGGAACCCCGACCTCGGCCCCCGCGACGACTGGGACCTGCTCGCGCTGTCGGCACTGCCCCTCACCCTGCTGGCGCTGTACTTGCTGTTGCACCTTCCGGCCGGGCGATTTCGCCGCCTCGCTCTGGCATCGTACCTGTCGCTGTCGGCGGTACACGCGGCGGCATGGGTGGCCCTGCACGTGCTGAACATCCGCTATTGACGGCAGCGCACGCACGGACGCGTGGTATAATTATGGGACAGGGTCAAATTGATACTTGGATAATAGATAAGAGGTCGGAATACGATGGACAGACAAACAGCCATAGAGAACCTGCTTGAGCTATACGAGAACCCGGAGCACCGGGGCGAGATGGCAGACGCCGACATCTCGGTGAACGGGGGCAACCCGGGCTGCGGCGACACGATTCGCATACACGTCAAAGTGGGAGACGGCGGCGAGGTCGAGCAGATCCGCTTCGAGGGACAAGGCTGCACTATCTCGCAGGCGGCGGCCGAGCTTGTGGCGGCGCGCATGGAAGGCTCGTCGCTCGACGATATCGAGAACCTGGACCACGAGGTTATCATTGACGAGCTAGGACGCGAGGTTGTGATGAGCCGCCCGCGCTGCGCCACGCTTGCACTCGGCACGCTGAAGCAGGCGGTGAAAGAGTACAAGGACGCCCGGCGCTCGTAAGCGGGCCGGGCAGAAGGAAGGAATAAAGTGGCCCGCACACTTGACGTGCGGGCCACTGTCGCGTCTGCGAACCGGCGGACTAGGCCGTAACGAGCGCATCGGCCTCGACGATGTCCTTCAAGTTCTCCAGGCCGGCGTTCCACTGCCTCTTGAACACCGCGATGATGAGGGGCGCGGCCAACTTGAAGAAGCCTTCGTGAGGCTCAACCTCGGCGTGCGCCATCAACTTCGTCCCTTCAGGAACCGTCTCGAAGTCATAGCGATAGGTTACGGTGCCCGGCCCGTCGAGCGACTTGACCGTGCCGGACTTGAAGGGCACTTGCTCGATGATCTCCATGGTCTGCGTGAATTCCTGGCCCAGGAACGTCATGGTCCACACAAACCGGGAGCCGACATCCCGCGGTCCTTCGGTGATCTGCCGAACCTCCTTGACATTGTGTGCCCACACGGGCACGTTTTCCATCTCGAACCAGTATTTCCAGACCTCCTCCACCGGCCGTTTGATGAGCACTTCATAGTCAACCTTGCTGATCATGGGAGTCCTCCAATGGCCTACCGTCCAGGCCCAGAGCAGCACCTTGAATGCTGCCTACCAGTCGCCGCGGGGGAGCGCCAATTCAGCACGTTGCCTGTCACCACGAGTTACGGGTGCAGGGCGGGCAGGTTGTAGTGTGGGCCCAGTGGACACCGGTGCGCTTGCAAATGATTTCGAAGTCGCGGGTAGGAGACGGGTGTCGCCCTAAATCGACGCCATCGTGCGCGTGCATTGAGCCCACCCCGGCAGGGCGTACTCCCCCACTATGCATTTAGCACCATGTTGTGCACATGGCGATAGAAGACGGTTAACAGAAGGTTACAGTTTCACGCGGACCGGGACGCGCAAGTGCCGGGCACGCTCGGCAAGGGCGCAGCTCGCGACAGTAGGTGGCCGAGTCTGCCGTCAGGCTTCGGCGCGCAGCTCGCCCAGCTTTCGGCGGCGGTCGCCGCGCACGAGCAGGATCGAGCCGGTGGTGAACACCTGCAGGGTGTAGGGCTCGCCGCGCCAGGTGACGAGCACGGGCTCGGGCGGGCGGCCCTCGAAGGTCATGCTGTCGCGCTCGATGCGGCCGTCTCGCAGCAGGCGCAGCTTGAAGGCGTGCCAGCTTTCGCGGAAGGTGTCGGTGATGGCGTCGTACGCCGACTCGAAGCGGGCGCCGTGTGCGCGAAGGGAGCTTGCGCGCAGGCTAACGGCGGTTCGGTAGTTCTCCTCGGCCTGCTCGGCGAGAGAGTCAACACGAGGTAGGATGGCGGTCCAGGGCGTGTTCAGGGGAACGCGTACGTAGCCGAGATGGCCCTGCACGCGGTCGTCGGAGCCGAATCGGTAGCGCGGGAAGACGGCTATCTCGACCAGACCGTTGACCTCGTACCCTATAAAGAGTAAAGTATTCGCATAGGCGACCGTGAGGCCCATAAGGTCCTCGGACAGGGTAGCCGGAGCCTCAACCTCCTCGCTCCGCGGGGCGACGCGGCGCGCGGGGCGGCGGCGGGCGGGCTGAGATGATGTATAATCCTGGTCGAGTTCTTCTGCCATCAACCTTACTATACAGGACGGCATAGCCCGCAACAAGAACATCCGGAAACCGGCGGGCGGCCAGGGGAGTGACGGACCGAATGAGCATGAGACGACCGCGGCACAATCTGGGCCGCGTGGACTGGATAGGGGCCGAGGCGGTGGGCCTGCCGGGCGAGCGGACGTTCCGGCTGCTGGTGCGCAGCCGCGAGGCGACCGCCCAGCTGTGGCTCGAAAAAGAACAGCTTCAGGCGCTTGCCACCGCCATCGCTCAGATGGCGGCCGAGATCAATAACGAGACCTCGTTCGACCTGACTCCCTCCGGGGCGAGCGCGACCAATCCACGGCCCGACGACTTCCCGGCCAACCCGGACATCGAGCTTTACATCGGCGAGCTAACGCTGAAGTACGACTCGACCACTGACCTGATCACGATAGAGGTGCTTGCGCGCGAGGAGGACTCGGACGCCCCGCCCACGATCGCATGTACCGCCACGCGCGAGCAGATGCTGGCGCTGCAGGCGAACAGCCTGGAGGTGGCAGCGGCCGGACGGCCGCGCTGCCCGCTGTGCCACACGCCGCTCTCTGAGCCGGGGATGCCCCACTTCTGCCCGCCGACCAACGGCCACCAGAAGCTGGCTATCGAAGATGAGGACTGAGGCAGTCGCCCGGGAATCTTGAGGCCCCACCGCTGTGGGGCCTTTGCTGTGCTTGCGCTTGCCTAGCGGCGCTGGTCGTCGAGCGCGGCGTCTTTCACCTGAAAGAAGGCGTTGACGAAGCCGTCCATGCCTTCCAGCTTTCGGGTGTTCCAATCGGAGACGCTGACGGTGATGAGGGGGCGGCCGGACACCGACACGAACAGCGTGCGCTTGACCCACACGAAGTACAGCACGAGCAGGGCAAGCCCGATAATGGCGAGCACACCGCCGAGGGCGAACGGGTCGACCATGTAGAGGAAGGGGAAGCTGGACTCCCAGGCCGCTCGGTCGATGCCGAGGTAGGTGGCGAAAGCTGCGACGCCGAGGAAGAGCAGGCCGAAGAAGAGGCTCCACCCTGTCGCCTTCTCGGTGAGGGTGCCGACGGCGTCGACGTCGCGCAAGAAGGCGGCGCGCACCACGCTGGGGGCGAGAAGGATCACGCGCTTGTTGGTCAGGTAGAGCGCGCCAAGCTGGAACGCCACACTCTCCTCGGGCAGCAGCTCAATCGCGCCGCGCGGCACGACGCGAGGGCCTGCCTGGGGGGCAGTCTGCGGGCGCGCTTCGTTCGTACGCGGTGGCGCACCGGTGGTGGGAGCGTACTGCAGAGTACCGCCTAGCTGGCTAGCACCGTTCTGGCCGTAGTCCACGGCGGTGGCCTGCATCGAGGGAGAGGGCTGCCCGTCCTGGGCATACTGCGTGGAAGAGGGCGCGTCTTCGGGCGCGAGTCCCTCCAGCACCAGGCCGCAGCGAGGGCACGCGTGAGCGTCGGGCCGTACAGCGCCCCTGCATCTAGGGCAGACTATCAGTGTTGCCAAGTGTCGATTCTCCCTGTGTCCCGGCCGGATTGGCCTGCGGATTGGGCAAAGTATATCATAGTGGATATGCACGAACAAACGATTAGCACACCGCTGCAGGCGTGGATTCGCGCCCGGATCGAGGCGGACGGACCGGTGCCGTTTGCGCGGTTCATGGAGTGGGCGCTGTACCACCCTGAGCACGGCTACTACACCAAAGGCCCACTTATCGGACCGCGAGGCGACTTCACCACCAGCCCCGAGGCTTCGCCGGCGTTCGGGCAGCTGCTGGCGCGCCACGTGGAGGACGTGGACCGTCTGCTGGGCGGTCCGTCGCCCCTGAGGGTAGTGGAGCACGGGCCGGGCCTGGGCACGCTCGCCCGCGACCTGCTCGACCGCGTTCAGCGCGACTCGCCAGAGTTATACGAGCGGATACGGTACACGCTCGTGGACGTCAGCCCGGCGCTAGTCGCGGCGCAGCGGGAGCGGCTGCTTCCGGCGCACGAGGGTGCGGTCGAGTGGCTGTCGGCGGAGGAGTTTCCCCACGGGATGGAGGGCGCGGTAATCGCCAACGAGGTGGTCGATGCGTTTCCTGTGCACGTGGTGGAGAACTGGGAGGGCAGCCTTGTCGAGCACTACGTGGGCGTGGACGGCGGCGGAGGTCTCGCCGTAGAGTACGGGCCGCTGTCCGATCCCGCGCTGGCCCTGTTCCTTGAGGAGCAGGGGATCGTGCTCGCGCCGGGCGAGCGTGTTGAGGTCAATCTGGCGGCTGATGCGTGGCTGTCGGACCTGGCAGCGCGGCTGGAGCGCGGCGTCGTGCTCATCATCGACTACGGCGATACGGCCCCGACACGCTACTCGACGGCGCGGCGCGAGGGCACGCTGCTGGGGTACTTCGGCGGTTCGGTCACTGACAATCTGCTGGCGCGGCCCGGCGAGCAAGACCTGACGGCGCTGGTTGATTTCACCGCGCTCGCGCGGGCGGCCGTGCGCGCGGGCTTCGCCGTCGTGGGGCTGACGCGTCAGGCGCCATTCCTGCTCGGCCTGGGTCTGGGGACCGAGATCACTGCCGAGGGCGAGTCGGCGGGCCTGGATGAAGCGCTGGGGATGAGGAGGGGGATGCACGCGTTGATCGACATGGACGGACTGGGGCGTTTCCACGTGCTGGTGCTGTCGAAAGGGCTGGACGTGGGGGCTGCAGAGGCAGGGCTGGCGGGGTTGCGGTTCCTGTCGTTCTAGTGTTCGCAGGGCGCGGCCGGGCGAGTTGCAGGCGCGTGGGCGTTGTGTTATAATTGCTGTCTGTGACCTGCGTAGGCGGGCCGCAAAGTAATGCCAGAAACGCATCGCAAGTATTGACAGGAGTAAGCGTCTCCATGCCTAAGATGAAGACACATAAGGGCGCGGCCCGCAGGTTCACGGTGACGGGCACCGGCAAGATCATGCGCACAAAGGGCATGAAGAGCCACTTCCGGCGCCGAAAGTCGGCGCGCGTAAAGAGGATGTTCGACCGGATGCTGCCGCTGGACAAGACCCAGGAGAAGAAGGTCAAGAGGCTGCTGCCTTACGGCGCCTAGGCAGGCCCGGGGTTTCGACGGATGAGGGCGTCCACAAGCGCCACACACGGGAGATAGTGAAATGCCACGAGTAAAGAGGGGCGTGACGCGACACCGCCGGCACGTGAAGATCCTCAAGGCCGCCTCGGGTTTCAGGGGCACGAGGAGCCGGCTGTTCAGGTTCGCCAACCAGATCGTCATGCGGTCGCGCCGCTACGAGTACCGCGACCGTCGCACGCGCAAGCGCGACATGCGCCGCCTGTGGATCACCCGCATCAACGCGGCCGCCAGGCTCGGCGGGCTGTCGTACAGCAAGTTCATCTCGGGCCTGAACGCCAAGGGCGTGACGCTCGACCGCAAGATGCTTGCCGAGCTTGCGGCCCGCGACAGCGCGGCTTTCGCGCAGCTTGTAGCACTGGCCGGCGGCAGGCCCGTAGAGCCTGAGCTGGTACAGTACGCCGCCGACGAGGCCCTCGAGAAGGCCGAGGAGATGGCCGAGGTACCCGCGCTTCCCGCGGGCGACGAGACCGAGACCGCCGAGGCCGGCGCGACAGCGTAACCAGATACGGCACCCCCCACACGAGCGGCACTTCCGCGTGAAGTTTGCCGCTCTCGCTATTTCTCGTCGCAGACATGATAGATAGCCCGTCCAACCAGCTGGTGAAGACGTTAGCCGGCCTGTCGAACATCCGGCGCAGGCGAGAGCAGCGTCTCTTCCTCGTTGAGGGCGTTCGGGCTGTGGAGGACGCGCTTCGCGCCGGGCGCTACCCGCGGATCGCGCTGTACGACCCCGACGCCCTGGCGAAGACCGAACGCGGGAGCGAGCTTGTGCGCGCTCTCAGGCGCAACGCCCGCCACATCCCGAATCTGCAGGAGGCGACCGAGCGTGCCATCGCCGGGGCGAGCGAGACCCAGCACCCGCAGGGCGTGGTCGCGGCATATCCGTTTGTCGAATGGCAGGCGCCTACCAAGCAAGACCGCGCGCTCGTGCTGATCTGCGACAACGTGCAGGACCCCGGCAACCTGGGCACGATCATGCGCGCCGCCGAGGCCGCGGGCGTGACGTCGCTCGTGCTCACGCCGTTGAGTGTGGACGTGTACAACCCCAAGGTGGTGAGGGCGGCCATGGGCGCGCACTTTCGCCTTCCGACGTTTCCCGAGGTGGATTGGGGCGACGTTCCCGCACTCCTGGAGAGTGCGGGCGTGCCGCCGGAACGAGTATACGCCACCGAAGCGGGGGCGGCGACGGAATACGACCGCGTAGACTGGACGGGTCCGGCCGCGCTGGTGGTGTCGAACGAGGCGCACGGGCTGAGCGCGGAGGCTCGCCGGTTCGCCGAGGGGGCGGGCGGCTTCGTCTCGATACCGATGGCCGGCGGGACGGAGTCGCTCAACGCGGCGATAGCAGCGGCAGTTGTGCTGTTCGAGGCGGCGAGGCAGCGGCGGATTGCTGCGGCACCGGCGGTTGCACGTTGACGCGCAGCGCGGTATAATGGCTGTTGGACGTGTAAGTTAACAGTAGTAGACGGTGCTAGGGGTGCCCGGGGAGCCGGGCTGAGATCGCGGACGTAACCGCCGCGGACCCTCGAACCTGATTCTGGGTAATGCCAGCGTAGGGAAGCAGCCTCACGATACGTGACAAGTGGGCCGCATCACCTGCAGGGTGGCGCGGCTTTTTTGATTCGTCGCCGAGGAATACACACACATGAGCGAACGGCAGGACAGCAGCACAGCGGTGAGGCGGGGCACGGTAGTGTGGGTGCTGGCGTCAAGCCCGACGTGGCCCGTGCACGGATCGGTCGAATGGCTGCCCGCGCCACAAAAGGTGGTGGCCGCTGATGGCGGCACCACGCTCGCCGCCGCGCTCGGGGTCGTGCCGGACCTCATCATCGGAGACCTGGACAGCTCGGAGATGGCGCTGGTGCAGCGGTTCGTCGAGCAGGGCGCGGAGACCGCCACGTACCAGCACACGACCAAGCTGGAGACCGACACGGAGCTTGCCGCGCTGGCGGCCCTGCGCTGGAACCCGGCTTCTATCTACGTACTCGGCGGCACCGGCGGGCGTCTCGACCACGCGCTGGCGAACATACTCATGCTGACCCACCCCGAACTGGCGGAGCGCGACGTGCGCATCATCGAGGGCCAGCAGGCCATATACCTCGGCAAGCCGGGAAGGTGGAACGATCTGCGCGGCACGCCTGGCGATACGGTGTCGCTGCTGCCGCTCGGGACCGACGTCGAGGGCGTTCGCACAGAGGGGCTTGAGTACCCGTTGTCGGGAGAGACGCTGCTGGAGGGAAGGGGCCGCGGGGTGAGCAACACGATAACGGGCACGCTGGGCCGGGTGTGGTTCGAAACCGGGCAACTCCTCATCGTCCATACGCATTTCGCTCTTGTGAAGGGAGGACAGTAATGAATACTAGCAACACACAGGGGGAACGCCGACCGACACGCACAAATGAGGGCGTGCAGCGCACGCCGATCATGATCGTGGCGGGGATCGCGTTCCTGATTTTCTTTGCTCTCTGGATACCGCTAAGGCAGTGGATAGTGTCGTTCTTTGGCGAGGAGAACGAAGTGCCGGTCGGGCTAGCCTCGGCGGCGATGTGGCTGCTGGTCTTCGGGCTGGTGCTTGCCGCCGTGATGTGGAGCCGCACGGCACTCGCCGGGTGGGAGACGCGCGACTTGATCCTGACGGCAGTTATCGGCGCGGTGTTCGGCGTGATCTTCTCGCTGTGGACCGGCGTCTACTCGGCCGTCGGCAGCTTCCTCGGCCCGTGGAACGACCTCGTAGGCGGAGTATGGTGGCTGCCGGGCATACTCGTGCCGTACATCATACGCAAGCCCGGCGCGGCGCTCGTTGCCGAGTCTCTTGCTGCGTTCGTGTCGTTCCTCGCGGGAAGCCCGTACGGGTTCATAGGGGCGGTAGTGCCGGGTATCATCCAGGGACTTGGCATCGAGGTGGTGTTCATGCTCTTCGCGTGGAAGCGGTATGACCTGCTGGTGCTGATCCTGGCGGGCGCCGCGGGAGCGACCACCGGTTTCGTTTACCTGTGGCCTATCTATTACCTGGCCTACTCGACCGAGGCCCTGCTAATCACGTACGCCGCATACGTCATCGGCGTGATAGTGCTCGCCTCGATAGTGGGGAAGCTGCTGGGCGACGCGCTGCTCGCGACGGGCGTGTTAGACCGCTTCGCCATCGGGCGCGAGCGGCGGCAGCAGCAGCTTTCGCCCGAGTTCTAGCCTTGACTTAGACGCGCGATGGGGGCCACGGTGTAACCAACCGTGGCCCCGTTCTTGCGCTCGGCACACGCCGTTGGAAACAGCCGAAAGCACAGTACAGATACAACCCGAGCAGCTAGACACGCACCCGGTAGTGGTGCGCGGTCTGCGCCTGCGCTACCGGGAGACGGGCGAGGTAGTGCTGCGCGGGGTGGATCTCACGCTGAAGAAGGGCGAGATCAAGCTATTGCTCGGGTCGAGCGGGTCGGGCAAGAGTTCGCTCGCGCTCACGCTGAACGGGCTGATACCTCACCAGCTTGACGCTGACATACGGGGGTCGGTAACGGTTGCGGGCCGCGAGACGGCCGAAGCCGACGTAGACTGGCTGACTACGAAGGTCGGGATGCTGTTCCAGGACCCGGAGTCGCAGATCGCCACGCTCACGGTGGTGGACGAGGTGGCATTCGGGCTGGAGAACCTGCGGCTGCCGTCCGAGGAGATGCGGCCCCGGATCGAAGCGGCGCTGCGACAGGTCGGCCTCGACGCGTTGGAAGAGCGCGACACTAACGCCCTCAGCGGCGGGCAGAAGCAGCGGCTCGCGCTGGCCTCGACCCTGGCGATGGGCGTGGAAGTGCTGGTGCTGGACGAACCGACGGCCAACCTCGACCCGGAGGGCACCGCCGACTTCTTCGATCTTCTGCGCCAACTGAAGGCACAGGGCGCGACGGTGCTCATCATCGAGCACAAGCTGGACGAGCTGATAACCGAAGTGGGCAGCATCGCCGTGCTGGGCGACGACGGCACTATCGCGGCCGACGGCCCTCCGCGTGAGGTGCTGCGGGACAACCGGGCTTTGCTGGCGAAGCTAGGCGTGTGGATACCACAGGTGAGCGACCTTGCGAACAGGCTGGTCGGGTGCGGCTTCGCGCTCGAGCCGTACCCGCTGACGGTGGACGAGGCGGCAGAAGCGCTGGGGCGGATCCTGCCCCAGGAAGCGGGCAACGGCACGACCGCGGCGCAGGCGCCCCTATCCGACGGCCCTTCAGCCGAGCCGCTGATCGA
>DASTEB010000545.1:0-5848 GCA_035710025.1 Chloroflexia bacterium | reverse complement strand
GGCGTTTCCCTCGCTGTACGAGGGCTTCGGCCTGCCGGTGCTGGAGGCGATGGCCTGCGGAACACCCGTGGTCACGTCAGCTTCGTCCTCGCTCTCCGAGGTGGCGGGCGACGCGGCTCTGCTGGTGGACCCGCGCTCGGTGGAGCAGATAACGGATGCGCTGGCCCGCGTGCATGACGACCCGCAGCTGGCGGGCGAGCTTACGGCGCGCGGCATGGCCCGGGCGTCGCGATTCACCTGGGAAAACGCGGCGCGTTCCACGCTCGACTTCTACGAAAAGGTGCTCGCCCTGAAGTCCGCGCCCGCATGCCCTCCGGCCCCTCGAGTGGCCCGCAGCCGCGACTGACGCCCTGCGCCCCTGTGCTATAATTCAGGCATGAGGGCGCTCACGATCGGCGTCGCGGGAGGCAGCGGCTCGGGCAAGAGCACCGTGGTGCGCGCGCTGACCGACGCCGTCGGCGCGGGCAACGTGGCCGTGCTGCCGCACGACGCGTACTATCGCGATTACGGCCACCTGCCGTTCGAGGCCCGCACGCAGGTCAACTGGGACCACCCCGACGCGCTGGAGACGTCGCTGCTGGTCGAGCAGCTATCGGACCTAATCGAGGGCTGCCCGATCATGCGGCCCGTGTACGACTTCGTGAACTACACGCGGCTGCCGAAGCCCGAGCCTGTCGAGCCTCGCCCGGTGATCATCGTGGACGGCATCCTGATCCTGTCCGAGCGTGCCCTGCGAGACCTGCTCGACATCAAGGTGTACGTGGACACCGACGCCGACATCCGCTTCATACGCCGCCTGCAGCGCGACATCGTGAAGCGCGGGCGGCAGCTATCGTCGGTGGTCGAGCAGTACCTTCGCACAGTGCGCCCGATGCACCTGGAGTTCGTCGAGCCGAGCAAGCGCTACGCCGACCTGATCATCCCCGAAGGGGGGTACAACCGCGTGGCAATAGATATGCTAGTAGCGCGGGTGAGGGCGGTGCTCGGCCAGCAAGGCGAATAACCGGGCGAGCCTCCCCCTCTTGGATTATCATATCGAAGGCCGGACGGGCGAGCGCGAACCGGACGCGCGCCCCGGCGGCACGGCCTGGAATCGCCGGGCCAACATACTACGCAGCAGAGAGCATTCACAACCTGATGACACGACAATCCGTTCAGACGCCCGAGTGGGTGCGTCACGCAGTCTTCTACCAGATCTTCCCCGACCGCTTCGCCCTGAGCAAGACGCTCGACAAGCCGGGCAACCTCGAGCCGTGGGACAGCCCGCCGACCACTCACGGCTTCAAGGGCGGCGATCTCATCGGCGTGGTCGAGCACCTCGATTATCTGCTCGAGCTGGGCGTCAACGCCATCTATTTCAACCCGATCTTCCAGTCGGCCGCCAACCACCGCTACCACACCTACGATTACTTCAACATCGATCCTCTGCTCGGGGGTAACGAGGCGCTGCGGGTGCTGCTGGACGAGGCACACAGGCGCGGCATAAAGGTGGTGCTGGACGGGGTGTTCAACCACGCGAGCCGGGGCTTCTTTCAGTTCCACGACATCCTGGAGAACGGCCCTTACTCACCTTACATCGACTGGTTCACCGTGCGCGGCTGGCCCGTGAACGCCTACGACATGCACAGGCCGCCCAATTACGATGCGTGGTGGCAGCTGCACGCCCTGCCCAAGTTCAACACCAACAACCCGGCCGTGCGCAAGTACATATTCGACGTGGCCGAGTTCTGGATCCGGTTCGGGATCGACGGCTGGCGGCTCGACGTGCCGGGCGAGATCGACGACGACGCCTTCTGGCAGGAGTTCCGCCGGCGCGTAAAGGCGATCAACCCCGAGGCATATATCGTGGGCGAGGTGTGGCACGACGCCCGCCGCTGGCTGCACGGCGACCAGTTCGACGCGGTGATGAACTACCTGTTCACCAAGCTGTGCATGGAGTTCTTCGCGGGGAAGAGCATCATCCCGCAGCTTGTGCAGGGGTCGTCGCTGTGGCCGCTGCGCGACATCGACGCGCCCGAGTTCGCCCGTGAGATCGATGCCTTGCTGGGCCTGTACCCGCGCGAGGTGACCGAGGTGCAGATGAACCTGCTGGGCAGCCACGACACCGCGCGCTACCTTACAACCGCCTCGGACGACGAGAGCGCCGTGCGCCTCTCGACCCTGTTCATGATGATGTACCCCGGCGCCCCGTGCGTTTACTACGGCGACGAGATCGGCATGACGGGCGGCAAGGACCCGTTGTCGCGAGCGGCGTTCCCCTGGCAGGCCCCCGAGAGCTGGAACACGAGCCTGCGCGACTACTTCAAGCGCGCTATCGCTCTGCGCCGCGCCCACCCCGCGCTGCGCACGGGCGAGTACACAACCCTGTACTCGCGCGAGTGCATGTACTCGTTCGCCCGCCACCGCGCCAGCGACAGGCTGGTGGGCGTGTTCAACGCGGGGCAGATGCCCGAGACGGCCGAGATACAGGTACGAGAGCTATTCGCCGACGGCGACCTGCTTGACGATGTGTGGAGCGGGCACGAGTACCGCGTAAACGCCGGGATGCTGCGCGCCTCGGTGTTGCCCAGGTCGGCGCTCGTGCTGGCCGCCCGCTAAACCGCCATGGATGCTCCGTTCAGCGACAAGGCAACCCTGCTCAGGTCCATAGCCGAGCGCGCCGATCTGCGCGAAGGTCCGTCGGGCGTGGAGGAAGTGCTGCGCGCCGTCTACCGCGCCGGGCAGGACCCCGACGCCGAGCCGCTGGCCGCCCGCGCCCTCGCCCGCATGGTCCGGATGCCGGTGCCGGTCATCACGGCAATACGCCGCGAGCTTGAGAAGGAAGGTGTGCTCCAGCCCGGCCCTCATCTCCAGCTAACCCCGGAGGCTTCCCGCGCGATGGCGGATACCTGGGGCTGGGGCGGGCAGGCAGCGGCGCAACAGGGCGTGATCTGCCCCGAGTGCGGCGGCACCGGGGTCGCGCCGCGTGGGCCGGAGTGGGAGCGCGTGCTGGGACTGCTTCGAAAGCACTTCGAGGCGAACCCGCGTGTGGACGTCACGCTCGACCAGAGCCACTGCACCCCCGAGACGAATCTGCGCCGGGTCGCGCTGATGCACGAGCAGGGCGCGCTGGCCGGCAAGCACGTGCTCGTGCTGGGCGACGACGACTCTGTGTCGGCGGCGATTGCCCTGCTGGGCAAGGTAGCGGGCAAGGATGGGCGGCTCGCGAAGCGCGTGGTCGCCGTGGACACCGACGAGCGCATCCTGCGCCACCTTCGCGACATCGCAATGCAGGAGGGCGTGATCGTGGGCCTGGTGCGCCACGACCTTCGCGAGCCCCTGCCGGAAGACCTGCGCGCCGAGTTCGACACCGTGTCAACCGATCCGCCATACACGCTGCCGGGGCTGATGCTCTTCCTCTCGCGGGCGGTCGAGGCGCTGTACCCGGAGGGTGGGCGCATCTACTTGCACTTCGGCCACCGCCCACCGGACGAGCAGGTGGAGGTGCAACAGGCCATCGCCTCGATGGGCCTGGTGATCGAGCAGATGGTGCCCAACTTCAACGAGTACGTGGGCGCGGGCGTGCTGGCGGGGGTGAGCGACCTTTACGTGCTAAGCGCGACGCGCGGCACCGAGCCGCTGGTAACGGGGGAGTTCGACCAGGCGCTCTACACCGGGCAAGTGCGACCCACGCTGCGTACCTACGCCTGTACGTCGTGCGGCACGCAGTACGGGGTCGGCGGCGAGGCGGGCGGGCAGTTCGCGACCATAGAGGCGCTGAAGGAGCAGGGGTGCCCTGCCTGCGGCGGCACCTCGTTCCGGCTCATATCGCGCCGCACGATGCCCCACAACGGCTCCGAGGGCGAGCCGTGACCCCGCCGACGGGCTACTCGATAAGACAGGCAGAGGAGCGCGACCTGCCCGCGCTGGTGGACTTCGAGATACAGATCGCCCGCATCTCCTTCCCCGACGACCCGGTAGACGACCCCGAGATCCACCGCAAGAAGCTGTCGAAGGCGATGGAGCGCGACCGCGAAGGTATGTTCGTAGCCGAGTCGCCCGGCGGCGAGGTCGCGGGGTGGCTGTGGGTGGCGCTCAACACCAACTTCCTCACGGGCGAGCAGTACGCCACGTTCCGCTCGCTGGCCGTTGCCCCCGGCCCCGAGAGCGCGGACGCGGCCGATGCCCTGTTCGAGCACGGGATCGAATACGCCCACGGCAAAGGCGTGTCGGAGATCACGGGCAAGGTGCACGTCGCGAATGTGTCGATGCGGGTGATCTACCGCAAGTTCGGCTTCGAGGCCGAGCACCTGACGATGACAAAGCGCCTCCCACGCGCGTAGAAGGCCGCACCGGCCGTGTGTTACGCGGCGGGGACCGGCCAGGCAAGGGTCCGTGTCGAGCCGGGTGCCTTTACGCCCGGGCGCGCAGGGGGTATTATTAGGTGTGACCGTGATCAACCGACATGTCCTGTACGATGCCTGGGTGGACGACCGCGACCTGCTGTCCAACGTAGAGCCGCTTCGCACCATCCTGTGCGCCGCAGCCGAAGCGGGCGGCGCCACCGTGCTGCACGAGCACTTCCACCAGTTCGCCCCGCCCGGCGTGACCGGCTTCCTGCTCCTCGCCGAGTCGCACATCTCCGTTCATACGTGGGTGGACGAGGGCTTCGCCGCGTTCGACATCTTCACCTGTGGGCCGATGAACACCGACAAGGTGCTCGAGGTGATCCGCGAAGGCATCAAGCCGCGCCACGCCAGCGTGCGCCGCATCGTGCGAGGGGGCGATTCAGGCCCCGGCCTCACCAACGCGCCCGCCGCCTCCGACGCCCGGTCAGGCTCCGATGAGCGCGCCTAACAGCACAACGCGCCCCGTCAAGTGCGTGGTATGGGACCTTGACGACACCCTCTGGCACGGCGTGGCCGTGGAGGGGGATACCCCGGACATTCCGCAGCCCGACCCCCGCGTGCTCGCGCTGATCGCCGAGCTTGAGCGCCGGGGCATCGTGAACAGCGTGGCCAGCCGCAACGACCCCTCGATGCTGGACGAATTGCTCGGTCACCCATCCCTGAAGGACCTGTTTGTCGCCCCCCAGGTAAGCTGGCAGCCCAAGAGCCGCTCCATCCGCGACATCGCGTCCCGGTTGAACATCGGCCTCGACGCGGTGGCGTTCGTGGACGACAGCCCGTTCGAGCGCGCCGAAGTTGCCCACGTGCTGCCCGAGGTGCTGGTGCTTGCTCCCGCCGAAGTGCCAGCCGCGCTCGACACGCCCCGCTTCGTGCCGTCGGCCACGGCAGAGTCGGCGGGCAGGGCGCAGATGTACCGCGAGGAAGAGCGCCGCCGCGCCGCCGAATCGAACTACGAGGGCAGCCGGGCAGACTTCCTGCGGTCGTGCGATATGCGCCTCACCATCAGGCAGGCGGCCGAAGCAGATCTGCCCCGGGTGGCCGAGCTATCAGAGCGCACCAACCAGCTAAACTCGACCGGGCACGTGTACACGCTGGACGAGCTTCGGGGCAAGCTTGCGGATGAGCGATGGCTGCTGCCCGTGGCCGCGCTGGAGGACCGCTTCGGTAAGTACGGGCTGATCGGCGCGGCGATCGTGGACCGGCAGCCGCCGTGGCCGCAGGACTCCTGGCTTCTGGAACACATAATGTTGTCCTGCCGGGTGGAGGGGCGGGGCATACCGGCCGCGCTCCTGCGCTGGATCATGGGTGAGGCAAAGGACGCCGGGATGCGCGGCCTGAAGGCGGTGTACCGGGTGAGCGAGCGCAATTTGCCGGTGCGGTTGTTGTTCCGGCAAATGGGCTTTCAGACCGTGGGCGGTCACGGCCTGGTCACCGTGACGCGAGACCTGACGGGGCCGCTG
>DASTEB010000544.1:0-9439 GCA_035710025.1 Chloroflexia bacterium | reverse complement strand
ACCGCGATGTCTGCCCGGTCGCAGAACTCGGCCACACGCTCGTGAGGCACCCCCTCCAGCATCATCAGCTCCACCGGGTACCCGTCTGCCTTTAGCCGCTCTACCGCGTCGAGCAGGTGGCGGGTGCCCTTGATCTCTCGGTCCGACGGGGCGTGCAAGATCCTCACCGGGTCTTCCGGCGTCACGGGTGTGGTACGCGGCGGCTTCGGGATCCACCTGGCAAGGTCCACCGGCCCCGGCATGAGCATGGCACCCGGAACGAACTCCAGCAGGTCCGGCGTCGACACCAGCACCGCGTCTGCCTTCGATGGGTCGAGGTGATGCATACGCCTACAGATGAGCGACACACACTCCGAACACCCACTTAGGTCGTATTCTCGCAGTGTGGTCTCACGGTCGCGGATATCACACCCGCAATAGTGAAACACGATTCGCTTGCCTTGGGCACGAAGTAACTTCAGGTCAGGATTCGGCCGCGGGAACAGTGTGAGACCGAAGTAGAGGTGGAATACGTCGTACCGGAGGGCAGCTTCCAGGGCAAACTTGCCCATTACAAGGCCTCGACTAGCCTTATTGGACCGCGGATTAATGTTAAGTGTGCGGTCGATCCCATAGGAGAATGGATGTCTGACGTACTCTACAGCCGTTGCATCGCAGCCCAGGTCGCGCTGCGCAGTCGCGAGCAATCCGGCAATCCCCGCCACATTTGTCGGGGCGTGGAGGATGCGGAGAGGGTGAGCGCTCATGCCTATGATTGTAACACAGCGCCTGCTTACCGGCAGGGCAAGATTATCTATCGCCCCATGCCGAGGTAGGTCATGTTAGATGCTCTCACAGCCATAGGGTCGATGCTGTTTCGGCCATCCAACACAACGCTGCAGCCCGACCGCGCAAGCGCGTGCCAATCGACGTCTCGGTACCGGTTGTGGTACGCCTGGACGATAGCAGCATCTATCGCTGGAAGATCAACCAGGGAGGCAGGCACGGCACCGTACGCGGCGATCTCGTCGTCCGTGAAGAGTGGGTCGTTGACCAGCGGGACGGCTCCCGCTTCGCGCAAGAGCGAGATCAGACGTACGCCGCCCGAGAAGATCGGCTCTTTGACGTTCTCGCGGTACGAGAGACCCAGCACCAGCACGCGCTTGCCCTCGAGGCCGCCCAGCTCTTGCGATAGCCGCTGCAGCGCCCAATGGGCCATGTCGTCGTTGATGCGACGAGACAGCCTCGGTAAGTTCATCTCGCTTTCGCCCGCGTAGTTAATCAGGAAGTAGGGGTAGACGGGGATGCAGTGCCCGCCGACGGCGATGCCGGGGCGGTGGATGTGCGAAAACGGCTGCGAATTTGCCGCGGCGATAGCCTGGTCGACCGGCAACCCGCGGGCTGAGGCGAAGCGCGCGAACTCGTTGGCCAGGGCGATGTTGACGTCGCGGTAGGTCGTCTCCATCAGCTTGACAAGCTCGGCGGTGTCGGCGTCCTGCATCTCCATCACAGGCGCGCCGCCCAGGGCAACTCGGTAGAATTCGGCTGCTCGACGCGTGCACTCGGGCGTTGTGCCGCCCACCACCTTGGGGTATTGCTCGAGATCCCGAAAGATGCGGCCTGAGTAGACACGCTCGGGGCTGAAAGCTAGGCAGAAGTCCTCACCGGCGCGCAGGCCGGACACCCCCTCCAGCGCGGGGCCGAACCGCGTGCGCGTGGTGCCCACCGGCAGGGTCGTCTCGTACAGCACGAGCGTGCCGCGCTGAAGGCCCTCGGCCACGGCGCGGGTGGCCGCGTCTATGCCCCGGTAGTCAACGTTGCGCTCTTCGTCCACCACCACGGGGACGATCACGACCACCACGTTGGACTCCCGCACGGCCGATGCCGTGTCGGTGGTTGCGCGCAGGAGTCCCTGGCTGACGGCCGAGGCGACGGCTTCCTCCAGCCCGGATTCCTGCTTGACGTGGGAGCGTCCTGCGTTGACCTCCGCCACGACGTCGGGGTTGATGTCGCAGCCTGTCACCCGGAGCCCGCTCTGGGCGAACCGTGCGGCGAGCGGCAGACCTATCTTGCCGAGGCCGACGACGGCAACGGTGAATTCGGCCAAGCTAAGCCCCCTCCCCTTCGTCCTGTATCGATATGACCGTACCGTCAAGCCCAGACTGAACGAGCGTGCGCACGATCCGAAGCGCCTCCAGCCCGTCCGCGCCCGACACTACCTGCACGTCCTCGCCCCGCACGGCCCGCACGAAGTGCTCAAGCTCGACCTTCAGCGGCTCGACTTTGTCTATACGCAGTCGCAGCATGTCGCCCTCGCTTACCCCCGTGATGCGCGAGATGGCGTCCCAGTCGGATTTGACGTAGTTGTTCTCGTAGAAGTACAGGTCCTGGGTGAGGTAGTTGACCAGGAACATCCCCTTTTCCCCCGTCACCATCAGCTCGCGGATTTTGGTCGGAGTGAGCCAATTGATGTCGAGCACGCCGATGGAGTTGTCCGCGAAGCGAAGCAGGCCAGAGACGAGGTCTTCGTGGTCGGTGTGGATGCGGCGGGCCGTTTCGGCGTACACGCGCGTGACCTCGGAGCCGGTGAGATAGCGCATTATGTCAACGTCGTGCGTGGCCAGGTCGATCACCACGCCAACGTCGCGCACTCTCGGAGGGAACGGGCCGAGGCGGCGGGCGTGGATCTGGAACACGCGCCCAAGCTCGCCCGCCTGCAGCCGCCGGTAAAGCTCGACCACGGCGGGGTTGTACCGCTCGATGTGGCCTACGGTGAGAAGCAGCCCGGCCTCGCGGGCCGAGCGGATCATCTCCTGCCCGTCCTCGACGGCGAAGGCGATAGGCTTCTCCACTAGCACGTGCGCGCCGCGCTCGATGGCAGCAAGCGTGGTGTCTCGGTGCATGTGTGTGGGCACGGCTACCACTACGGCGTCGGGATGCTGCTCGTCCAGCATGGCGCGGAAGTCGCCATACGGCTCGATGCCGAAGCGGCGGGCGGCGCGGCGAGCCGTCTCCTCGTCGGCGTCGGCCGTTGCGACGAGGTCGACCTGCTCGAGGTCGTTCAGCACGCGCAGGTGGTTGCGGCCCATCGCTCCCGCGCCGATCACGGCCACGCGTACCGGGCGAGTTGGATCGACGGGCTTGAAGGGCGCCGCGTTCGCGTCAGGCGCAGTCACAGCGCCTCCACGGCGGCAACTATTGTGTCGAGGTCTTCGCGGCTCAGGCCCGGGTGGACCGGCAGCGAGAGCACCTGCCGGGCAGCCTGCTCGGACACTGGGAAGCGACGGTCGCCGTAGCCTAGCTCGCGGTAGAGTTGCTGCTCGTGTACGGGTACCGGGTAATAGACTTCGCTGCCTACGCCCGCGGCGGCCAACTTCTCACGCACCGCGTCGCGCTCGAGGGGCGGAAGTACTCGCACGGTGTACTGGTGGAATACGTGGCGCGCGCCGGGGCGCACGGTGGGCACTTGCACCTTGTCGCGGGGGAGGCGCTCGCTCAGGTAGGCGGCGTTTGCGATGCGCGCCCGATTGAAGCTCTCCAGCTTGCGCATCTGCGCGAGTCCGATGGCGGCGTGTATGTTGGTCATGCGGAAGTTGAAGCCGAGCATCTCGTGGTAGTAGCGCACTCGCATACCATGGGCTCGGATCAGGCGGGCGAGGTCGGCCACCTTGTCGTCACTCGTGGTGACCATGCCGCCTTCGCCTGTGGTGATGTTCTTGGTCGGGTAAAACGAGAAGCAGCCCGTGCCCCAGGAGCCTGCTCGCGCGCCTTCGAGTTCCGCGCCGTGCGCCTGGGCGGCATCCTCGATCACGATGAGGCCGCGGCGCCCGGCTATCTCCATGATGCGCGTCATGTCCGCCGGGTTGCCGAACAGGTGAACCGGCATGATCGCCTTCGTGCGAGGGGTGATAGCCGCCTCGATCTGGTCCACGTCGATGTTGAAGCTGTCAGGCTCGATGTCCACGAACACAGGGCGGGCGCCGGTGTACAGCACGGAGTTGGCCGAGGCGATGAAGGTGAACGGCACTGTGATCACCTCGTCGCCCGGTCCGATCTCGTGTGCGAGCAAGGCGACATGGAGTGCTGTGGTGCCGTTGCTCGTGGCGATAGCGTGCTTCACGCCGCAGTACTCGGCGAAGGCAGCCTCGAAGTCGGCTACTACCTTGCCCTGGGCAAGTTGGCCGCTTTCCAGCACTTCGAGCACCGCCTGTTTTTCTTCCTCGCCGATCATCGGCCTGGCTATGTTGATCATCCGGTTTCTCCGTTGCTTGAGCGCCGCCTAAAACGACCTCAAGCGTGGATCTCGACCTCGCGGCCGCAATTAGTACATGTCCACTTTGGCCCCTCGCCTACGCGGGCCAGCGGGTGGCCGCAGGGGCAGGCGTAGCCGTGCAGGCGCGCCGGGTTGCCGTACACAACGCCGTAATCGGGCACGTCGCGGGTGACGACCGCCCCCGCGCCGACGAGCGCCCACTTTCCAATGGTCACTCCCGCGACCACGACCGTTCCCGCGCCCACCGAAGCGCCTTCGCGAACGAGGGTAGTCGCGACCTCCCAGTCGGAGTCACTCTTGAGCGAGCCGTCAGGGTTGACCGCGCGCGGCAGGCGGTCGTTGGTGAAGACCACGTGCGGGCCGACGAATACGCCGCTCTCCAGCGACACGCCGTGATATACGCTCGACCCGTGCTGAATCTTGACGGTGTCCCCGATTTGCACGCCGAAGTCCACGTACGCGCCCTTGCCCAGTATGCAATTGCGGCCCAGCACTGCCCCTTCGCGCACCTGCGCCTGGTGCCAGACTCTTGTGCCGGGGCCGAGCGTTGCCTTCGGGGATACTTCGGCCGTAGGGTGGATGTAGACCTCGCTCATGCGTGCTGCCTCAGGATTTCGGCGATGCGCTCGGCGGCATGGCCGTCGCCGTAAGGTTGGGGCGGCGCGCCGTGGGGCGGGGGGCGCCTGAGTGCGGCCAGAATGCTGGCCGTATCGGTGCCCGCCAGCGCGTTCCAGCCCAATTCAACCGTCTCGACCCATTCCGTCTCGTCGCGCAGCGTGACGCAGGGCACTCCGAGCCAGAGCGCTTCTTTTTGCACGCCGCCCGAGTCGGTCAGGATGGCGCGGGCGTGCTTCTCAAGCGCGATCATGTCGAGGTACGATACCGGCTCGATGCCCATGACATTGCCGCCCATGACGATGCCGGAGGTGGCGATGGCTTTGCGGGTACGCGGGTGGACCGGGAAGACGACCGTTTCGCCCGCGCTGCTCAGAGCTGCCGCGATAGCCGCGAGGTTCGCGGGGTCGTCGGTATTCGATGCACGGTGTACCGTGGCGAGCAGGTACTCGCCGGGCGTCAAGCCCAGGCGAGTCACGATCTCGGGTGCTCCCGAGCCGACGCGCTCCGCTGCCCACAGGACAGCGTCGTACATCACATCCCCCACGATGTGCACGCCGTCGCTCATGCCCTCGCGCTTGAGGTTTCGGGCGGCGACGTCCGTGGGCGCGAACAGTAGCGTCGAGAGGGCGTCGGCTACGACGCGATTGATCTCCTCGGGCATGGCGCGATTGAACGAGCGCAGGCCCGCCTCGACGTGAGCTACCGGGATGTGCAGCTTGGAGGCGGCGATAGCCCCGGCGAGCGTGGAGTTGGTGTCGCCGTAGATCAGCACGAACGCGGGGTGCTCCTTGAGCAGCACTTCCTCGATGCCTACCAGCATGGCGGCCGTCTGCGCGGCGTGCGATCCCGAGCCAACCTCCAGGTTGTAGTGCGGATGGCGGATGCCAAGCTCCTTGAAGAACACGCCCGACATCTCCGGGTCGTAATGCTGCCCGGTGTGCAAGAGCACCTCGGTGATCCCCGCCCGGTCGAGAGCGCGCCCGACGGGGGCCGCCTTTACGAACTGGGGACGCGCACCGACAATCGAAAGCATCTTCATAGCATAGGGCCGCTCGGGGCCAACGCTAATTATATCACCGCCTCCCCACCCCGGCAACGCACGCTAGCCAAACACATCGGCTGGCAGAGGTGGGAGCGATTGAACACAAAGACGCAAAGGTCGCAAAGGTTTTATTATTTGAACCGCAGAGACGCAGACAGCGAAGAGATTACGCAACGTTGTTTATGGGGGTTGGCACTCAAGTCAGCCTGGTTGCCAACCCCCTATAGAATCTCTGCGTCTCTGCGTTTCTATTCGTTCGTTCCTTTGCGTCCTTTGCGTCTTTGTGTTCAGTCAAACCTACCTGGCCGCGGCAGGCTCTTCGGCGGGCTGAGCGGGCGTCTCGGCGGCGACTTCGCGGAAGAGGGTGATGACGTCCTGCTCAACGGCGGCTTTAGCCACTCGGATGGCGTTCTTGATGGCCTTGGCGTTGGAGCGGCCGTGGGGCTTGATGAGCACGCCGTTCAGGCCCATGACGATGGCGCCGCCGTACTCGGCGTAGTCCAGGCGGTCGCGCAGTCTGCGGAAATTGCCGCGCAGGCCCATGGCGAAGAGCTTGGAGCGCAGCGACGACGTAAGCTCTGCGCGAAGGGCGTCGAGGATCATCTTGGCCACGCCCTCGACGGTCTTCACGATGACGTTGCCGGTGAAGCCGTCGGTCACCACGACGTCGGCGGTGCCGGCCGGGATGTCTTTGCCCTCGACATTGCCGATGAAGTTCAGCCCGCTCTGCTGGAGCAGGGGGAAGGTCTCGCGCACAAGCTCGGAGCCTTTTATCTCTTCCTCGCCGTTCGACACTATGCCGACGGTGGGACGGGGAACGCCCATCACGCGCTCGGTGTAGATCGCGCCCATGCGCGCCCACTGCACGATGAAGTGGGGCTTCGCGTCGGGCGTGGCGCCGACGTCGGCCAGGAAGACTTTGCCGGAGCCGCCCATCGCCGGGAATGGTATGCCGAGCGCCGGGCGGTCTATGCCGTCGATGCGGCGCACAATGAAGGTGCCGCCCGACACGACAGCGCCGGTGTTCCCGGCCGACACCGCGGCGTCCACCTTGCCGTCGGCCAGCAGCTGTAGGGTAACGGAGAGGGACGAGTCGCGCTGCCTGCGCCATGCCGTAGAGGGCTGGTGCTCGTCCATCGGAATGACTGACGCGGCGGGCTCGATGGGCAGCTTGAGGCCGGAGGTATCGGCTTTTGCCAGCACGACCTCGATTGCCTCGCGCTTGCCCACGAGCACGATCTCGATGCCGTACTCGCGTGCCGCCTCGATTGCCCCGGCAACGGTCTCGGCCGGGGCGTGGTCGCCGCCCATGGCGTCTAGTGCGATCCTCATGCTGGCTACCTCCGGCGCGCCGCGGGTGTGCGAGCGGGGTGCTCGGGCAGGCGCGCTACTCGCTCGCATTATACACAAGGCACCGGCGGGAACGACAAGAGGCGGCCCGTTGGCCGCCCCTTGCTCCGTGTGAGATAACCTTCAGCCTACCGGTGTGCCTGGTGAAAGCCCTGACCTCTCGCCAGCCGGAGTGAGTCGAGGTTATCAAGTCAGCGTGATTAGATGTTTGTCTTATCCGCCTGCTACCAGTATAGCAGATGGTTCGGTGTCCAACAATGGGCCGGGGGGAGTATTTATTGGCTACAACTGCGGACGTAGTCGTACTACGCGCAATCAATCCAACCCGGCCAGCATATCGGTCTCCTCTGCCGGGCCGTCCACCAGCGACTTCACAAGGCTGTAGTGTTCCTCGCCGAACATGACGGGCACGATATCGTCGGGCGTGGTCATGAAAAGGCCCTGGGGGTCGAACTGGGTGCGGTGCTGGCGCGCCGACTCCATCTTCTCATTCACGACCGCGGTGACGTCGATGCGCGTAGTGGTGGGCGGGGGCACGTACTCGGGCTTCTTCTCCTCTTCGCCCGTGGCCTTTGCCTCGTCCACATCCTGCTCGTGCTCTACGATGGCCTCTTCGGTGCTCTGGTGCTCGGGGTCGGGATCGGCCTGCTGCTCTTCCTCGTCCCAGGGCCACTTCAGCCCGCGCTCCAGGAACATCTCGCGTGCGCGCTTGAAGCCCTCCTCATTCCAGTGCGTGTAGTATAGCTTGAGCGGCTGCCATGGCTCGCCAAGCTCCGGGGCGTAGGCCGGGTCGCCCGCTCGCTCGAAGGCAGCGTGCGTGACTTTGTTGCACTGGATGTGGTCGGGGTGTCCATAGGAGCCGAATTCGTCATAGGTTACCATGATATGCGGGCGATATTTGCGAACGAGGGCCACCAACTTGCGCGTGGCCTCCTCCAGATCGGCATTGTGAAAGTTCTCGGGGTTGGCGTTGGCCTCGGTGCCGTCCATGCCCGAGTCGCGGTAGCCGAGATTCTCCAGATGGTCTATCTCTAGCAGAGCCGCGCCGCGCCGGAGCTCCTCGGCCCGGATGTCACGCAGGCGCGGGCGCGCCTCGTCCGGATCGAGGTCGGGGTCGCGTATCTCGCCTTCCTCGCCTCCGGAGGCGGTAACAACCACCGTGCGTACGCCGCGCCGGTGGTACAGCAGGAGCGTGCCGCCCGTGAAGACGACCTCGTCGTCGGGGTGGGCATGCACGGCCATAATCGTGATCGGTTCGCTTGGCAACGGTTGCCTCCTCGTTACGCTACGTTACGGTCCGGTACGGTCCGGTACGGTCCGGTACGGTCCGGTACGGTCCGGTACGGTCCGGTGAGTTGGGGATTTGGGTGCGTACCGCCAGTATAAACCGACCGGGCCGGGTCTGCCCACGCAATCGGGGAGGCCTAACGGTTGAACAGGCGCAGCACCACGTTTAGGATGATCGTCAGGATGATGGAGATGACGATCATCGAGGCGAGGGGCACCATGCAGGTGAAGTTGCCGGAGGAGAAGGTGAAGTCGCCCGGCAGCCGCCCCACCCCGGCGCGGCCGAGCAACAGCATGACCATGCCTACGACGACGATCACGCCGCCGAGAACGAGGAGCGCTCTGCCAAGCTGGTCATACGGCATCGGTTAGTCCTTTCGCGCAACCATGCGGGCGAGCATTATAGCGGTGGGCACGAACAAGCCCCGCCCGGATCACCGAGGGGGCTGGTTGTAATTACTGACTTAGAAAATCGACCGGTCGGTAACGCCGTGCGTGCTCAGGAACGGGGTGCCCCCTGCTGCTCAAGCACCGGCATGGTCCGGACTTCAGCTGTGGTTACCGGGTCGGGCAGCGGGGCCGCGAAGATGTCGGCCCCGTCAAGCACGGCGACCGTGTCCTCTTCCTCGTCCTCGTTGCTGATCCAGGAAAACTCGCTGAAGTAACCGGTAGGCTCTAGCTCGTCAAACTCCATCGCATACCTCCTCGTACGCTTTCGACTGCGCCATTGCAGCCGATGGGCTATGCCGGCCTCGCGACGCTGTGAGGCCGGGCGAACTCTACGGGGACCATAGTAGCAAGATTCAGGCCGGATGGCAAGTGGATTGTCCACTTTGTTCACAGCAATTCACCGTCCCGCGCACGACTCCGGCGTGACAACCGGCTCCACA
>DASTEB010000543.1:0-2499 GCA_035710025.1 Chloroflexia bacterium | reverse complement strand
CGCGGGCGGGTGGCGGTCGCCGCTGTAGCGAAGCCCCACCAGCATGTGCTCGGGCTTTCGTGGGTCGGCCGTGATGGAGGTGATGTGGGCATGCGCCGGAAGGCCGGACGCCGCGGCCTGCCAGGTGACCCCCCTGTCGGTCGAGCGGTAAAGGCCGCCCAGCGCGTTCATCCCGGCGTAAAGGATGCTGTAGTTGTTCGGATAGGGCGCGAGCGATGAGATGGACGATGCGGCAGGCTGCACGCCTGTCGAAGGGACGTCTCGCCAGGTGCGGCAGCCGTCGTCGCTGCTCCGGAGACCTGTCGGCGTGGTTGCATAGAGCATGGTTCGGCTGTCCTGGTCGGTGGGCGGCGACAGCACCAAGAGTGAGCGCGCCTGTGCGTTGCATATCGACCATGTTGCCCCACCGTCCGTGCTGCGAGAGATGCCGCCGCGCCCGTGGCTGTAGACCGTGGAGCTATTCAGGCCGTCGGGGGAGATCGACCATGCTTCAGCGGGCACCGAGGCCAGCCGGGTCCAACCGGGAGCGCCTCCATTCTGAGCGTAGGCTCCGGTACCGCCTGACGCAATAGTGCCGGCGAGCAAGGCAGCACAAGTGGCAACGACCAAAATCCGAGCGCGGTTCATGCGGGGCTGCAATCCAATCTAGTTGAGCGGCCAGACTTCCTGGTCCGCGATTTCGGTGTCGTTGAGACGGTCGCGAATAGTACGGCCGTCGGGTCCGGTCAAGTCGGGCCGCAGGTCCGCCAGCGGCCGCAGCACGAAGCCGCGCTCCCACATACGCGGGTGGGGCACCTGCAGGTCAGGTTCCCCGACTATTGTATCACCGTACACCAGTATATCAATATCTAGCGGTCTTGGCCCCCACCTCTCGCCCGGTGATCTGCCGTGGGCGCGCTCAATTACCTTAACTGCAGTAAGTAGCTGCCTCGGCGAGAGCGTGGTACGAATCTCCGCTACCGCGTTCACGAAATTGGGCTGGTCAAGCTTACCCCACGGTTTGGTACCGTACATCGGCGACGTTCGCTCCAGGCTGGTGCCGAGCAAGGCCTCGATTTCTGTCAGGGCGCGCATGACGTGACCGCGTGCGTCGCCCATGTTCGACCCGAGGCCGAGGTAGGCAGTCACACGCTCTGGTTGCCTGCCGCGTGCCGCACGCCTGCGCGTCACGACCTGACAATCGCGTCGGCGATGCGCGCCACCTCGACCGTATGCCGAACGTCATGCACACGGACTACCGACGCGCCACGCGCAATGCTCAGAGCTACGGTTGCGCCCGAGCCGGTGACACGCTCGGCCGGCGCAGGAGCATCTCCGCCGTAGAGCGGTGCGAGCAACCGGCCGATGAAGGACTTGCGCGAAGTCCCCACCAGTATGGCGCAGCCGAGGGAGCGCAGCTCGTCCAACCGGTTGAGTAGTTCCAGGTTGTGCTCCATTGACTTGCCGAAGCCGATGCCCGGGTCTACCCACACTCGCTCGCGCGGGATACCGGCCATCTCGGCGACCCGCATTGAGCGCCGAAGATAGCCGATCACCTCGCCGAGAAGGTCGTCGTAGTGCGGATTCTTCTGCATTGTCTGCGGCGTGCCCTGGATGTGCATCACCACAAGCCCGGCGCCGTGCGCGGCGACCGCCTGCGCGATTGCAGGATCGTCGCGCAGGCCCGAGATGTCGTTAACGATGTGCGCGCCGGCTTCCAGCGCTGCACGGGCGACTTCGGCACGGTTTGTGTCGATTGAGATGGCAGCGGGAAGCCGCGCGTCACGCGACAGGCGCTCGATAACCGGTATCACGCGCCTTATCTCTTCTTCGGGGCTGACCGGCTCGGAACCCGGTCGTGTGCTCTGCCCTCCAACATCTACGATGTCCGCGCCCTCTTCAACCATGCGGCGCGCCTGTTCGACCGCGGCAGCGGCATCGTCACCGAGACCATCGCCGGAAAACGAGTCGGGGGTGACGTTGACGATGCCCATCACGAGGGTTCGCTCGCCAATCGGCAGCGTGTGGCCGCGCAGCGCCACGGGGGACGGGCGGCGGTCGATGTTGGACAGAAGCGCGCTAATCTCGTCCGCAACGTCGGGCAGACCGAAGTCCTGTGCCTGAAGCTTCTCGACCAGGTCGCCAACCTGAGCGCGTGTGCCCATCAGTAGTGCGCCGGAGTGCTCGGCATCGAGAGTAACGCAGTCGCGGTGGACAGCGCAGTCCCCACCTCGCGCAAGTATCTCCTGCTTGAGCACGTTCGCCGCGATGCAGGGCACGCGCTCGAGCCTCAAAACGAGGAAGCCGGACTTGGCAGACAAGATCTCGCGCCCCGTGTCTTGCAAGCCGACAGCCTCCAGCTCGCGGGCTAGAGCGCCGGGCCGAAGCGATATGATACGGGCGTTGTGACCCGTGGATTGTTCGCTGTGTGTGCCTGGGGACATACGAGGATGACAATTACAGGCCGCGGGGGACACCATCGCGTATGAAGTCGAGGAACTCGGCGCGGGTCGGTGGGTT
>DASTEB010000542.1:0-8320 GCA_035710025.1 Chloroflexia bacterium | reverse complement strand
ACCGGCCGCAAGCCCGGCGACATCGCCCGGACCACGCGCTCGCCCGCACCGCGCGCCACGGCCTCGACAGACACGTCGGGTGCCGACCCCTGCCTGACTCGCTCGCGGATCTCGTCCAGTTCCTCGCGGACGGCGCTCGTGACCAGCGCGTGCGGCAAGCCATCTCGGAGCGAAGCAATGTGCGGGTGGCTCAGCACTGTGTCAACCGACGGCAATGCGCGAAGTGCGGCGCGGAGGTCGGCCCGGGGCGCGGGAGCGCTGTCGTGCTTCATAGTGCGTATATTGTAGCACCGCGCCGCGAGCAGCAAAAGGGGCGGTGGAAATCACTCCGCCGCCCCTCACTCTAGCTCAAGACTCTGACCCCACTACCGGCCGGGCGGCGAGCCGGCCGCCAGCGTAGGCGTAGACGTAGGCTCGAGCGTGGGCTCGACAGTAGGCTCCAGAGTGGCGGTAGCAGTCACCTCTACAGTCGGTGTAGCCGTAGGCTCCATGGTGTTGGTGGCAGTGGGGGAGGCCTGCAACTGGCTCTCGTAGACGATCTTGGCGGTCTGGCCGCGTGTCACCGGGTTGTTGGGCCGGAAGTACGGCCGGTTGGCCGGGGGCACGCAAGGCTCGTTGGCTCCGCCGCACGGGTAACCGTTGATGATGCCGCGGGTGAACATGCGCTCCACGAACAGGTGGAACGCGCTGCCGGGCGCAACGTCCTGGAAGGACCACTGGGCATCGGGCACCGGCTCGCTGAAACCGAACGCGGTGACGACCATCTTGGACGTCTGCCCGCGAGTTACACCGGCACCGGGGCGGAAGTACGGGCGGTTTTGCGAGTCGCAAGGCTCGTTAAGACCACCGCAGTTGTAGCCGGAGATCACGCCTGCCGCGTATGCGGACTGCACGAACGGGAAGAACGTATTGGTCGGCGGTACGTCGGTGAATGCCTGTGCTGTGCCGCCGCTAGGCAGGTTCGCCGCGAGCGCGACGATCTTGGCCATCTGAGCGCGGGTAGCGCCGTTGTACGGCAGGAAGCAGTTGATCCACAGGTTGTTCGGGCAAGGCGGGCTTGTCGTATAGCCGTTTATTACGCCGCCCTCGTTGAGCGCCGCGACCGGTTCGTAGAAGTAGTCGTCGGGGCAGACATCTGTAAATGTCTCATCAGGACATGGCGGGGGCACAGGCGTGGGCGTGCTGGTGTTGGTAGGCGTGGCGGTGGGCGTGCCGCCTCCAACCTGGGTCCACGAGTAGTAGTTTTCCTTGTCGGGGTCGCCCTTGTTACTGGCGAATGCCACGTGGAAAGCGTCCGCACCATAGTCGGCGGAGACTTCACGCGTCCATGAGTTCCCGGCCCACTGCGCGAAGGGAATTGCGACCGGCGAGAAGTTGGTTCCGCGGCCGTGGACGTAGAAGGTTCGGAAGTAGTTGAACGGGCTGCTTGTGTCGTCGGCCCAGACGATGTGCGCATCGCCGTTGTTGTCGACAGCAAGACTGTTGTAATACGACGTGCCGGAATTGGCAGCGACCCGGACTATTGGCTGGTTATCCCAGCCGGTGCCCGGCACCCACTCGCGGTAGTAGATGTCGGTCGGGCCTCCCGGGTAGCAGCGGCCATCGGCCCAGCTGGCTCGCAGTCCGCCGTCGCGGGTTGCGGCAAGCTCGGGAAGGTATGCACCCGAGACATTCGCGCACTCGAGGCAGCAGGCAGCCGAGATATTCTCGACGACCCACTGGTTCGGACCGGTGCGCCGACCCGTGTAGATGTCGGAACCCTCCCCGAACTGCCCACAGTCCTTCCAGATAACCATGGTCTCGCCCAGCGTGCTCACCTCGAAGCTCAAATCGGATGGACCGCAGATCGCCGGGATCGACTCGGGAGCGCTCCACTGGCCTGCTTCGGTTCGCGTCACGTACACGAAGCTCTCGTAAATGTTGTTACGAGCGAATGCCATGTGCACGGTGAGGTTGCTATCGACCCCGATGCCGATCAGCTTGCGCAGTCCGCCGTCGTCGCTGCCGGGAACCATCTGGGAGCCGATTTCGATCTGGCCGTTCGCGCCGACGCGTGCGTACCAGTTCTTGAGCGTCTCACCGGGCTGCCAGTCCCAATACACTAGGTGCCGCCTGCCAAGCCGGTCGGCCGCGACCTCGTTGCCTCCGTTGAGGCTAACGCCTCCAATATGCACGATCTGCGAAGCAAAGGGCAGATTGAAACCCGCGGTGCTCGCGTGCATCATGATTCCCCGATCTTCGGTGGCACGGCCCCAGTAGACGGTCGCAGCCCCGTTGGGGGCGACGCCAAGCGCCGGGTAGTTGTCGTAGGATCCGCTCTGCGTTACGTTTATCGGAGTGATCCACGGCGTGTGGCCGTCGGGTTCCGAGGCGTTGGCGGAATTGAGCACATTACCGCTCGGGTCAACGAGGAATGCAGTCCCGAGGAGCAGCGCCGCCAGTACTACGAATAGCGTAGACTTAAGTGTCTTGTTCATAGTCTGAATTACTCCTGCCCTCTCTAGCGCGCGGCGCCACGCTGAATTCGAACGTTGTCGAACGAAGCGCCCTGATCTGCCAGTGTCCAGACGCCAACCCAACCGGCGGCGTACTTGTTGTCGGTGGCGGACACAATGGTCCTACCGTCCACCGCAACGCTTATCTCACTGCCCCGCGCCGTCACCTTCACGTGCTGCCAGGTCTCCAGGTTGTAACCCGCGAATGTGGTGAAGGGGGCCTCGGCGATGCGCTCGGAAACGCTGCCGGTGACGCGCTCGATCCATGCCTTCGACTTGTCGTTGGGGGCCGTGGCGTGGAGCACTACGCGGTAGTGACCCTCGCTGCCGCCGCGCAGCACGATGCCGACAGGCGAGCCGGAAGTCGGGTATACCATAGCCTCGACGACACCATCCGTGAGGCTTGCGTCGCGTGTCACGAAGAGCGCCGGCTCGTAGGCCGGAATGTCGCTCATGGGCAGCCGCTGCTGGAGTCTGCCGCCCTCGGCAACCCACTCGATATTCGTGTCGGTCAGGCTCTGCCAGTCATCGAGGGAAGAGCCGTCGAAGGCCATCAGCGTCGCGCCCTGGCCGGCCACAGGGAGGGCCGGGGCCTCGGGCACGGGCCTGCGGGCCGTCTCGTTCATCGACCGCGCACTCGGAGAGTCGACGACCTCTCCGGGGGGTATGCGGATGCCCGGCTTGGGCTGAGCCCCCACATTGACCAGGGCCGCAACCAGCAGCACTAGGGCCGCCAGGGGTACAACCACCGGTATGAGTTTCCTACTAGACATCAAAGCAAACTCTCCTTTCCAAGTACGCATCAAGCTGCCGCCTGAGCGCCTTTCCTCACCATCAGCCCGGTACCTTTGCGCGAGCGGCGCGCCAGGACCAGGGCGTAGCAGGTCCGCGTGACCTTGAACATCGCGGCTCAGCCTGGCGGCCGGGCCGTCATGGGCCGGTTGGACCTTCCGCCTTGGGCAGAAGCTGTCCGCTCAACGCGGTAGTATGTCGCCTGGAATCGCTGTGCGCTGTTAGGAGTGTGAGACGTGGTCGGAATCTGGGGGAACCGAGGTGGTCCTGCACGGGGGGCCTAGTGCCTTGCCCGCTCGTGCAGGACTGCACCAGGGACAACTTTGTCACCCTGCTGATGGGTATGCAGCCTGGGATTGGCGGTACTTGGCGTGCAGTTGGCGTGGCAGGTGGAATTCTCGCTGACATACGTGCGTTTCGCGACTGCGCCAAGTATAGATAATCCCCGACGCCCATGTCAACCGACTAGACTAACCCATTTCTCCTATTACGGAATTTTCAGTAGGTACCGCCCACTCGCGGGACCACACGTGACTCTGCGCGTTTCCCGGACGAGACTGCAGCCTGTCCACGGCGGAAAACACCGTCTCATGCTAACCCTGTGGACGGCGATAAGTGCGATTATCCACAGGCACCACGATAGCCCACGTGACCCGTGCGAAGGTTAAACGACCGGGATGCACAGAGGTTGCGCGCCGGTGCTGAATCGACTTGTTGGACCACGGAACGGCTGTCACGCGAGCGTGCCCGGGTGTTTTGACAGGGTTCTCTTCGTGGTAGTATAATTGGGGCACGGAGTCTGCTCTAACGGGCATTGAGAACCTAAAGCAGATGACTGACGTTAATTAGAGTGAATCGTAGACCGATAGGTCCCCTGAGGCCCGCACACATGCGCCGGGCAGACCGCACGGCTGCCGGCGCTTTGCTTTACGTGTGGGGCCCTCCATACAACGCCAAGGTCATGGCCGCGCGCAGTAGCGGCATTAGCCCCGGGTCCCGGGAGGAATAATACGATATGAGTGAAAACAAGTGGCTCCGCAACAGCTTCGTGTGGATCATAATTATGGCCGCCATGCTGTTGATCTTCTTCATGTTCATGCAACGTGGCCCGGAGACGACCGAGGTCGCCATCTCGCAGGTGGTGAACGACGTGAAGGCGGGCAAGGTTGCCAAGATCATCAGCCGCGAGGACAGCAACCAGATTCGGGTGTGTTACGGCGACCGCGAGTGCAAGCAGGATGTCCGCACCTCGATCATGGAGCCGAACCTCAGCCTGAACGAACTGCTCTCCACGAACAACGTTCCGCAAGAAGTGTGGCCTGAGATCGAGGTTGAGCAGGCGCAGGCCTGGGGCGGCTACCTGAGCATTCTCGGCTTCCTGCTTCCCACGCTGATCCTCGTCGGCGTGTTCGTGTTCATGATGCGGCAGGCGCAGGGCACGAATAGCCAGGCAATGTCGTTCGGCAAGTCGAGGGCAAGGCTCTTCACCGGCAACAAGCCGACCATCACTTTCGCCGACGTGGCGGGCGTGGACGAGGCCAAGCAAGAGCTTGCCGAGGTTGTGGAGTTCCTTAAGTACCCTGACAAGTTCAACGCGCTCGGGGCGCGCATTCCCCGCGGCGTGCTGCTGGTCGGGCCTCCGGGCACCGGCAAAACGATGCTCTCGCGAGCCGTGGCCGGTGAAGCTGGCGTGCCGTTCTTCTCTATCTCAGGATCGGAGTTCGTGGAGATGTTCGTGGGCGTCGGCGCGAGCCGCGTGCGCGACCTGTTTGACCAGGCCAAGCGCAACTCCCCCTGTATCATCTTCGTGGACGAGATCGACGCGGTCGGCCGCCAGCGCGGCGCGGGCCTCGGCGGCTCTCACGACGAGCGCGAGCAGACGCTAAACCAGATCCTGGTGGAGATGGATGGCTTCGACAGCCAGACCAACATCATCGTGATCGCGGCCACCAACCGCCCCGACGTGCTCGACCCGGCGCTGCTGCGCCCCGGCCGGTTCGACCGGCAGGTCGTGCTCGACCGCCCTGACATCAAGGGCCGCATGGCAATCCTGCAGGTACATACCCGCGGCAAGCCCCTGGAGAAGGGCGTGCTTCTGGAGACCCTGGCGAAGCAGACTCCCGGCTTCTCAGGCGCCGACCTCGAGAACCTGGTCAACGAGGCCGCCATCCTGGCTGCCCGCCGCAACCGCAAGACGATCTCCATGTCGGAGCTTGAGGAGGCAATCGACCGCGTGATCGCGGGGCCGGAGCGACGAAGCCGAATCATCTCGGAGCGCGAGAAGGCGATCACGGCGTATCACGAGGTAGGCCACGCACTGGTCGCTCGTATGCTGCCCAACGTGGATCCCGTGCACAAGATCAGCATCATAGCCCGCGGCATGATGGGTGGATACACCCGAGTGCTGCCCGGCGAGGACCGCTACATGTGGTCCAAGGTGCAGTTCAAGGACAACATGGCGTTCGCCCTGGGCGGCCGGGCCGCGGAAGAGATCATCTTCCACGAGATCACAACGGGCGCATCGAACGACATCGAGCGCGTTACGGAGATGGCCCGCCTGATGGTCACGCGCTACGGTATGAGCCAGAAGCTCGGTCTGGTGGCGCTGGGCCGCAAGGAAGAACTGGTGTTCCTGGGCCGCGAAATCTCCGAGCAGCGAAACTACTCGGACGAGATCGCCTACGAGATCGACAAGGAAGTGCGGGCGCTGGTTGACGAGGCTTACGAGCGTGCCAAGGAGCTGCTGACCACTTTCAAAGACAAGCTCATCGAGATCAGCGAGCTGCTTATCGAGAAGGAGACGCTGGACGCGACCGACTTCGAGGCGCTGTTCGAGGGCATCCCTCGGCCCGAGCCGAAGCTGACTTCGCCTGAGCGTCCCGAGCGCCCCGCGGAGCCGAAGACACCAGTTGAGCAGCCACGGGCGGTGCCCGGTCTGCAGGGCGCGCCGGGAATGGCCATGACCCACGAGCCTGAGGACACTCTAGGAAACTAGCAACCCAAGTCGAATTAGTTGAGGCCCGGCAACAGCTGGGCCTCTTTATTTTGCCCTGCCAGAGCTACCCCGGAAGTGGGGGCAAGATCGCTTTCACACCGGCCCCGCAATGTGTTAGAATCGCCTTTGCTGCCCCGACCGGCCCACTGATAAGGTGCCGGCGGTCGCGCGAATTCACAAGCGACAGTGGGAACAACACGCATGCGGCTCAAGCACCTCAGCATACAAGGGTTCAAGACATTCGTGCCCCGGACAGACCTGATTTTCGGCGAGGGACTCACGGCCATCGTTGGGCCAAATGGCTCGGGCAAGAGCAATGTGGCTGACGCGGTACGCTGGGTGCTGGGGGAGCAATCGCTGTCGCAACTTCGGGCCAAGAAAACCGAAGACCTCATCTTCGCGGGGTCCTCCAACCGCGCGCCTCTGGGCATGGCCGAGGTGTCAATTACGATCGACAACAGCGACCGCCTGCTGCCGATCGAGTTTGGCGAGGTCGTGCTGACGCGACGCGCATACCGCTCCGGAGACAACGAGTATTACATCAATAAGAGCCGCGTGCGCCTTCGAGACGTGCTGGATCTGGCGTCATCGCTCGGGCAGGCGTACACGGTCGTCGGGCAGGGGCTGGTCGACGCCGCGTTGTCGTTGCGGCCGGAGGAGCGTCGCGAGCTGTTCGAGGAAGCGGCTGCCATACGAGGCTACTTCGTGCAGCGCGAGGACGCGCTACGCAGGCTGGCGCGCACGGAGGAAAACGTAGCGCGAGTTAACGACCTCGCAACTGAACTCGAACCTCAGGTGCGGCGGCTCGAGCGGCAGGCGCGGCAGGCGCAGGAATACGAACGGGCTGAAGCCGAGCTTCACGCTGCGATGGCCGTATGGTACTGGGAGAGGTGGACACGCGCGGTTTCCGACCTGCTGACGGGAGAGCAGGCGGAGTCCGAGGCGGCGGAATCTGCGCGCGGCAAGAAAGCTGCACTCGCGGCGTGCAACGCCCGTCTCGCCGAGGCGCGTGCCGATGTTCGGGCGCTGGCCGAGCGCGTATCTTCACTACATGAGCAGCGCGCGCAAGGCCAGGCACGGCACGCCTCGCACCAGCAGGCGCAAGCGGTCCTGAAAGAGCGGCTGGCGGCCGCCCGGGGGCAGCTCATGGCTCTCCAGGGGGATGATGCCGAGCTTCGAAAGGCCGAGCAAAATCTGTCGGCGCAGCTCGCGAGCGTGCGAGAAGACCTTGCAGCGCGGGCGAAGGCAGCCGACGACCTGGCATCCAGTGCGCGAGGCCTCACCGCGCAACTCGATCAGCGCGACAAGGCCATCGCCGAAGCCAGGCGCCGCGAACTTGACGCCAGGAAGGACCTGGAGGACCACGCGAGGCGACACGCCGAAATTGAAGCGCGGCTTGAGGAGTTGCTGCGGCGCAAGGCGGAGCGCGAACGCGCCGGCACTGAGGCGGAAGGCGCAATCGGCGCTAGTGAAGCAGCGGCCGCCGATGCCCAGCACGAGCGCGATGCACGGCACGAGGCCCTGCTTGCCGCGCAGGAGGCACTGGCTCAGTCCGAGAACGCGCTTGGTGAGCGCCAGTCACTGCTGACGGAGGTGCGGAACCGCCTTACCGCGGCCGAGGGTTTGCGGCGCGATGCAATCCGCAAGGCTGACGCACTCACCGGGCAAATCACAGCCACTTCCGGCGAGCAGCAGGCCAGCCTGCACTCCGGCGTTCGCGCAGCCGTTGCTGCCATGCGGTCCGGCAAACTTGGAGGCCTAGTCGGTACGGTGGCCGAGCTGTTCCGCGTTCCCGACGCGTATGAAGTTGCCATCGAAGCTGCGCTTGGTGGCCGGCTGCAGGACGTGGTCGTGCGGACCTGGAGCGACGCCGAAGCCGCAATCGCTCACCTGAAGCTGACGGGCGGCGGCAGGGCCACCTTCCTTCCGCTCGACACGCTGCGAAGCGGCCGCGTGCCTCAGCCTCCGACGGGGCCGGGCATCGTGGGGGTCGCCCGTGACCTGGTGGAATTTGGGCAAGATCTGGACGTGCTGGCCG